>NZ_JBSFWJ010000106.1:0-14545 GCF_053592695.1 Saccharopolyspora sp. NPDC002578
CGCGGGTTCTCAGCTGCTTGCTCGCGAGGACAGCTTTTTCCCTCGTGGCGGAGCCACTCGGGAAAAAGATCCCGCAGCGAGCAAGCAGCTGAGGTTCCGCCACCCCACCACCCGAGCAAAACGACCACGACAACATGCAAAACGAGCTGCACCTCGTGGGGCTGAGGTGCAGCTCGTTCTGGGCTGGATCAGGCGTCACCCGGATCTGAGGGGCAGGTCCGGGCCCCCTGGCTCACTGGGTGAGCAGGGTGAGGCCGTAGGCGTCCAGGATCTCGTTGACCGGCTGGAAGTACGTGGTACCGCCGTTGGTGCAGTCGCCCGAACCACCGGAGGTCACGCCCTGCGCCTGGTCGTCGGACAGCCACGAACCGCCGGAGTCACCGGGCTCGGCGCACACGTCGGTTCGGGTGAGGCCCTCGACGGTGCCTTCGGCGTAGTTCACCGTCTGGTTCTTGGCTTCGACGGTGCCGCAGTGCCAGCCGGTGGTGGAACCGGAGCGGCAGATCGAGGCGCCTTCGGCGGCCTCGGTCGAACCGCCGACGCCGACGGTGCCGCCCGCGTAGTCGTTCACCAGCGGCTGCGGGGTCTCGCCGGACGCGGTCTCCACGTAGGAGTAGTCGTCGCCCGGGAACGAGGAACCGGCGAAGGTGCCCGACGGCGTGCTGGTCGTGTCGCCCTCGCTACCGCAGTGCCCGGCGCTGACGAAGCCGCCTTCGACGGAGAAACCGATGGAGCAGCGGGCGCCGCTGCCGATCATGTAGGCGTTGCCGCCGACCACGTCGGCGAGGATGCGCGGGGCTTCCTCGGATTCGACGACCCGCACGGCCTGCTGGTCCACGCCGGTGGAGCGCACGAACTCGGTGGCCGTGGCGGCCGAACCGGTGGCGGCGGTGAGCACGACCGAGTTGGCGGCCGAGTCGAGGTACCACCCGGTGACGCCCTGCGGGGCCTGGTGGGCGTTGAGGCCGTCCACGACTCCGCCGAGCTGCGCGGTGCTGTACTCGACCAGCTTCGCTTCGGCTCCGGCGGCCCGAACCTGGTCGATCAGGTTCGCGTCGGTGACGCCGACGACGAGCTTGCCCAGGTCGGCGTCGTAGCGGGAGCCGCCGAACGCCTCGCCGAGCGAGCCGCGCAGCGTCTGGTTCGCGGTGTTGGCGATGGCCTCGCTGTGCAGCCGGGCCTGCGCCTGGTCGGCGGTGAGGCCGAGGTCGCGCTGCATGGCTTCGAGCTGGGTGGCGGCCTTCTCCGGCGCGGGTGCGACGGTGGCCGAGGCGGGCATGGTGAAGGCGGCGACGGTTCCGGCGGCCAGCACGATCGTCCCGGCCACTCTGGCCGCGAGCTTGCGCGTCATAGGTTGGTCTCCCTACTCCTTGAGGTGGGGCTCAAAGATCCCGACGGGGAGCAGTATTGGTGGGGACCACCGATCCGCACATCCTCCTTTCGCCGCATCAATCGACGAAGAAATCCCGGTTAACCCGCTTTTGAGCGGGATAACCGGGAATCATCACCATCAGCTGCTATTCGATCACGGAGCGTCGACCCTTTCCCGCTGCCCGATCTCGCCGCCGGGAACGTCGGCTCCCGACTCCTGCGGCTGTTCGGCGCCGGTGGTCTCCCCGGTGGCCGGGGCTTCGGATCCGCCGGTTTCGCGGGTCGGTTCCGTCGCGTCGCTCTGCCCGGATTCGCCGGGCTCGCCGGGCGCGGTCTGCTCGCCGCCGGACGGCTCGGATGAGGTGGAGGTGCTGGGTTCCGACCGCCGCGTGGAGCTCGGTTCCGCGGACTCCTCCTGCTGCGGCGCGCGCGCTTGCTCGCCCTGCTTCGCCGCCGGGGTGAGCACGCGGCCGATGGTGGTGCCGCGGTCGCCGCCGGAGAGCGGCTTGCCGAGGACCCCTTCGAACCCGGTGATCACCAGCATGCCGAGCCCGAACATGAGCGCGCTGGTCACGGCCACGACGCCCCAGCGGATGCCGCGGCCGACCCGAGGCGCGGGTTCGGTCACCCGCTCCTCGACGGCCTCGACCTGGCGGGTCGCGTCGTCCTTGTTCGCCGCGTCGTTCCAGGCGAGCATCCGGGTCCTGGCTTCGGCCTCCGCCGCGCCGGTGTCCATCCGCCTGGTCGCGTCGGGGTCGTGTTCGACCTGCTCACCGCCCGGCCACTGCATCGCGCCGGGCACCTGGATCTTGCGGGTGGCCTCCTCCGCGGGAGCCCGGGGCGGCGTGGTGCCGGTGATCGCGCGCTCGCGCGGGCGCGGCGGCGGTGGCGCTTGGAGGGTCACCTTGGTGGCGCGCTTGAGCGCCGCGCGGGCGGCGAGGACGTTCGGCTTGTCCTTGGTGGTCTCCAGCTTCTCCTTGGTGGTCTCCAGCGAACGCTGGTACAGGGCACCGCCGACGGTGATGACGACGCTGGTCAATCCGGCACCGAACACGGTGCCCGCGACCCCGAGGTACGACCCGAGGAACGCGGCGGTCACCGATGCGAGGGCGCCACCGGTGACCTGAGCGCCGGACAATTCGATCTTCTTGGATTTCTTTTCCGCGGCCTCGTCGTTGTCGTCGGCTCCGGTCGCCCCCCGTTCGGAATTCCCCTTCGCCATGTGGCTCCTACTTACTTCGGCGCGCTCTCTCTGACTCCGTCAACGGTTGATCTCGCCGCGATTCTCCCGATCGTTGCGCTTTCGTGATAACTGCCACTTCGGGTAACGCGGTAACGGCGCGGTTTCCACGAAGATCAGTGCGGAATTGAGCACTATGGACGATCGAATTCCGAACCGGGCGGACGGCCGTTCGGCGGCCTTGCCGCGCCGCAGGTCAGCGGACCGCTGGGCGGATGCGCCGGGATCGGCCATGATCGCGGTCATGGACTTGGTGACACCGCAGGACGTCGAGGCCGCTCAGCGCCGCATCAGCACCGTCGCGGGGCCGTCGGCCGTGGTCCGCACCCCGCTGCTCCCGCTGATCGGGATCGAGGACCGGGAGATCTGGGTGAAACCGGAGAACCTGCAACCGATCGGCGCGTTCAAGATCCGCGGCGCGCTGAACGCGATCGCCGCGCTGCCGGAGCCGGTCCGGGCCCGCGGCGTCGTCGCCTACTCCAGCGGGAACCACGCCCGCGCCGTGGCCCACGCCGCGCACGCCTTCGGCGTCCCCGCGACGGTGGTCGTGCCGCACACCGCACCGGCCGCGAAGATCGCCGCCGCGCGGGAGCTGGGCGCCGAGGTCGTGGCGGTGGACGTGGCCGACCGGGAGAGCACCGCGCAGCGGATCACCGCCGAGCGCGGAGCGACGCTGGTGCCGCCGTTCGACGATCTCGCCGTCATCGCGGGCCAGGGCACCGTCGGCCTGGAGATCGCGGCGGACCTGGAGGTGGACGTGGTGGTGGTGCCGGTCAGCGGCGGCGGCCTGCTGTCCGGGGTCGCCACGGCCATCCGCGCGCGGCGGCCCGCGGCGAAGATCATCGGCGTGGAGCCGGAGCTGGCGGCGGACGCGCGCGAGAGCCTGCACGCGGGCCGCCGGGTGTCCTGGCCGATCGAGCTGCGCACCCGCACCGGCGCCGACGGCCTCACCGCGCAGCCTTCCGAGCTGACCTTCCGGCACCTGCTGGACCGGGTGGACGACATCGTCACCGTCTCCGAGGCGGAGATCGACGCCGCCGTCGCTCACCTGGCTCGGCGAGCCCGGATCGTGGCCGAGCGCAGCGGTGCCGTCTCGGTCGCCGCCTGCCTGCACCGGCGGCTGCCGCCGGGCCGCACGGTCGCGGTCGTCTCCGGCGGCAACATCGACGCGGGAGAGCTCGCGAACCTGCTCACTTCGGAGGGTTGAGGCGGGCGACGAACTTGTACCGGTCGCCGCGGTAGATCGAGCGGACCCATTCGACGGGTTCACCGGCGGCGTCGAAGGAGTGCCGGGAAAGCAGCAGCATCGGCAGGCCCACGTCGGCGCCGAGCGTCTCGGCCTCCTCCGGGCTGGCCAGCGCGGTCTCGATGGTCTCGTCGGCGTGCCCGAGCTCCACGCCGAAGTGCTCCCGCAGCACCCGGTACAGCGACCCGCCCGATTCCAGCCGGGTGGTCAGGCCCCGGAAGCGGGACAGCGCCAGGTGCGTGGTCTCGATGGCCATCGGCTCCCCGTCGGCGAGCCGCAACCGCCGCAACCGCAGGGCCGTCGCGCCCGGACGGGTGCCGAGCAGGGTGGCGAGCTCGTGGTCGGCGGGTTCCTCCACGACCTCCAGCAGCCGGGAGGTGGGCTGGCGGCCCTGGGCGCGCATGTCCTCGGTGTAGCTGGACAGCTGCAGCCGCTGCGCGACCTTCGGCTTCGCCGCGAAGGTGCCCTTGCCCTGCACCCGCAGCAGCCTGCCTTCGACGGTGAGTTCGGCGAGCGCCTGGCGCACCGTGGTGCGGGAGACGTCGAACTCCGCGGCCAGCGCGCGCTCGGTCGGGATCGGTGATCCCGGCGGCAGCGAGCGCAGCATGTCCAGCAGGTGCTGCTTGAGCCCCCAGTACTTGGGTTCGCGCTGCGCGCGCACCGGGGTGTCCGCCCCGCCGGACACCGACGTTTCCAGCATCTGTCCTCCTACCGCCGAGCCTCGCCCTGACGTGGTGGCCGCGACCGCGTCTCCCGCGCACGGCCCGGTGGAGCCCTCACCCCGCACGAGCGGTGGCTCCGGGCGGCTCACCGCACACCGCGCCAGGACTGTCCAGCATGCCTGAACAACGGCACGATCATCACGTTCTCCCCAGTTTTCCCACATTGGTGATCTTGACACGAACGCCGGGTGGCAGCAGGAGTGTCACACGGGTCACTCTCGGGAAAGCGGCACGTTCGCTAGCATTGGTCTAGACCTAATCGGCCGAGTGAGAGGCACCCATGAGCGAGGCGAACCCCGGCCAGAGCATGCGAGCCGAGATCGACGAGCAGCCGCGGATCTTCGCCGACCTGCTCGCCGGCACCGACATCGCCGCCGTCGCGGCCACCATCGCGCAGCGCAAACCGCGCTTCGCGCTGCTGGCGGCCCGCGGCTCCAGCGATCACGCGGCGCTCTACGCCAAGTACCTGATCGAAGTCCTGCTGCAGCTGCCCACCGGACTCGTCTCGCCCTCCACCACCACGCTCTACGGAGCGCAGCCCGACCTCAGCGACGTGCTGCTGCTGACCGTCAGCCAGAGCGGCGGCTCCCCCGACCTGATCGAGGTCACCGACTCGGCCCGCCGTCGCGGCGCCACCACCGTCGCGATCACGAACACGCCCGGCTCCACGCTGAACTCCACCGCCGAACTCGCCGTGGACATCCGCGCCGGCCAGGAGCAGGCGGTGGCCGCGACGAAGACCTACAGCGCCACCCTGCTCGCGCTGTACCTGCTGATCGACGCGGTGCGCGGCGGCACCGGCCAGGACGCCGCGGCCCTGCCCGACCTGGCGCGGCGGACGCTGGACGAGAGCTCCGACGCGGTGGCCGAGGCGGTGCACCGCTACCGGTTCGCCGGGCGGCTGGTGACCACCGCCCGCGGCTACTCGCTGGCCACGGCGCTGGAGGCCGCGCTGAAGCTGGCCGAGACGAGCTACCTGCCCGCCCGCGCCTACAGCGGAGCGGACCTGCTGCACGGACCGGTGGCCGCCGTGGACGCCGAGACGGCGGTGCTCGCGGTCAGCGGCGAAGGCAAGGGCGGCGCGGCGATGCGCGACGTGCTCGACGCGGTCCGGGAGCGCGGCGCCGACGTCTGCACCCTCGGTTCCGGGCCGGCCGCGGCGCACCACATCCCGGTGCCCGCCTGCGCCGAGGAGCTCGCGCCGGTCCTGGAGATCCTCCCGGTGCAGCGGCTCGCGCTGCGGCTCGCGGTCGCCCGCGGCGGCGACCCGGACCGGCCGCGCGGCCTGTCCAAGGTCACCCGCACCCGCTGATCCGTTCCGGAGCCGCTCGTCTTTTCGGACGAAGCACCGGCCCCGATCCCGCCATTGGTGCCGAGACCTGCCAAAACGGTCCCGAACGGCAAACCCGCTGCGTCTGGCCCGTGCGCAGCGGAAAAGTAGGAGCCCGCCTCACCGAGGGGGCGGGGTGAGGCGGGCAGCGTCAGATTACGCCGAACGGGTCACAAATGACCACCGCTGAGATGGAGGAAAACGCGACCGGCCCGCGATCAACTCGGATCACCGGCCGTGATCGGGACGAGCCGGTCGGCACCGAGCCGGGTGATCAGAGCTCGTAGACCTGGCGCGCGGTGCCGTCGAAGATCGCCGTCCGCTCCCGCTGCGAGAGCCCGCCCACCAGCTGCGCGGCCAGCCGCAGGACCTCCCGGTAGGAAGCCGCCGACGTGCACACCGGCCAGTCCGAGCCGAACATCAACCGGCCCGGCCCGAACGCGTCCAGCACCACCTCGACGCACGGCCGCAGCACCTCCACGTCCGGCGGTCGCTCCCCGGACTCGGTGACCAGGCCGGAGAGCTTGCACAGCACGTTCGGATGTTCCGCCAGCCGCCGCACCAGCGACTCCCACCGCCGCGCATCGCCGTCGACGGGCGGCTTGCCGCAGTGGTCCAGCACGAAGGTCAGCTGCGGGAACTCGCCCACCGCCTTGATCGCCGCGGGGAGCTGGTGCGGGCGCACCAGCAGCTCGAACACCAGCCCGGCGTCCTCCACCGCCGCGAGCCCGCGCAGCACGTCCGGCCTGATCAGCCAGTCCGGGTCCGCTTCGAACTCGACCGGGTGCCGGATGCCCTTCAACCAGCGGCCCGCCGGGTGCGACAGCAGCGCGCCGAGCCGTTCCCGCACGCCGCGCGCGGTGAGGTCCACCCAGCCGACGACCGCGCCGATGCACTGCACCGAATCGGCCAGCACCAGCATCTCCGGCGTCTCGTCCGGGTCGGCGACGGTCTGCACCAGCACCGTCGTGTCCACCGAGGTGCCGCGGATCGCGTCGGCCAGGTCGGAAGGCCGGAAATCGCGGTGCAACGCCTCCCGCTCGGGCCCGGTGATCCACGGCTGGTCCCGGACGTCGATGTCCCACAGGTGGTGGTGCGCGTCGACGGTCATCGCTTCGTCCTTCCCCGGCCGCATCGGCCCCGACGATCGATCCCACAGTGTGGCCCGTGCCCGCTGCCCGGCTCGGCGCAGGGCCGGGATGACCGGCCGGTGAACGCGCCGGCCACCCCCGCGATGCCCCTGCCCTGCGGTACAACGGAACCCATGCGGGACCTAGTGCTCGGCCTCGACATCGGCGGTACCTCCAGCCGCGCCCAGGTCGGCGACCTGAGCGGCCGGCTCGTGGGCAGCGGCACCGCGGGCGGCGGCAACCCGAACTCGCACCCCCCGGAGGACGCCGTCGCGCAGGTCACCGCCGCGGCCCGCGCCGCGCTCGGCGACCTCGACGGGAGCGCCGTGGGTTCCGCGGTCCTCGGCATGGCCGGGGTGAGCGCCATGACGGATCCGCGGGTGGCGGGACTGTTCGAGCAGGGCTGGAACTCGCTCGGCCTGCACTGCCCGGTGCGGATCGTCAGCGACTGCGAGGTGGCGTTCGCCGCGGGCACCGCCGCCGGTGCCGGGACCGTCCTCATCGCCGGGACCGGCGCCATCGCCGCCCGCATCGAGGGCCACCGGGAGGTGGCCTCCGCGGGCGGGCACGGCTGGCTGCTCGGCGATGAGGGGTCCGCGTTCTGGCTCGGCAGGGAAGCCGTCCGGCACGCGCTGCGCACCCTGGACGCGGGAACCGCGCCGGAAGGGCTCGCGCGCACCGTGCTGGTGACCGCGCTCGACGGCGAACCGGGCGACGAGCCGGTCCGGGTCCGCAAGCAGCTGATCACCGCGGTGAACGGGGCGCCGCCGATCCGGCTCGCCGAGCTCGCGCCGCTGGTCACCGCTGCCTGCGCGGACGGCGACCCGGCAGGCGCGGACATCGTGGGGCGCGCTGCCGTCGAACTCGCCGGCACGGCCGTGCGGGCCGGGGGCTCCGGGCCGGTCGTGCTGGCCGGTGGGCTCACCGCCGAGGGCAACCCGGTCGGCACCGCCCTGCGCGCGGAGCTCGGCGCCCGGCTGCCCGGCACGCCGCTGCACCTGGCCGGGCCGGGCGCCGCCGGTGCGGCCTGGCTCGCCGCCCTCGACCTCACCCCGGACGCCCCCCGCTACCCGGGCATCTGAGCGGCCCCGGGCAACACCGACGGTCCTCGCCACCGCTGCCCACCCCGCGAACTCATCCACACCCCCACCAGCGGCACCGGAACTGTGGACGGATCACGCCCCTGTGGACTACTCGCGCAATTTCGCGAGAAATTGAACGCCCCCCCACCCCCGGCGACCCCCAGCGAGCCCCCTGTGCGCTGGCATTTCGTTCGCTTCGCGGTCTCGTACCGGTTGGGGCTCCGCGCCGATTTCTCGCGAAATTGCGGGAGGTTCCACAAGGTTCGGCCGGATTCGAGGGGGTGTGGAGCCGTCGGGGTGCGGTGGTGCCGTCCACAACGGTGGCGGTGGTGGCGCGGGTCGCCGGGGCTCGGCGGCGGTCAGTCGTCGCCGTCCGCCGCGGAGCGGAGTTCGCCGCTCGCGGCGGTCGCGGGTTCGTCCGCGACCCGCGGGTGGCGGATCCCGGCGTGGTCGGCGGGCAGGGCGCGTCGCAGCACCCACCAGCTCACCGCGATGCACACGGCCACCAGCGGCCAGGTGAGGATCGCCTGCGCCGCGCTCAACGCCAGCACCGCGCCGCCCAGCCACAGCGGGATGAACACCAGCAACCGCACCACGTACTGCCCGACCCACACCCAGCTCGCCAGGCTGTAGGCGCGCAGCAGCGCCGGATCACGCCGCCAGGTTCGCCCCTGCCCCAGCAGGGTGCCCACCACGACGCCCAGCAGCGGCCACCGGGCCGCGATGCTCACCATCCACATCAGGGCGCTCACGGCGTTGGTGACCAGCCGCGCGAGGAAGAAGTCCGCCGCGTTGCCGGTGTAGAGCGCGATCACCGCGCCCAGCAGCACCGCCAGCAGGCTCACCAGCACCGCCAGCGGGCGGGCGCCGTTGCGCAGCCGCCACCCGCCGAGCACCGCGCCGACCGCGACGGCCGCCGCGCCACCGGCGGCGATGGACTCACCGCCGAGGTACCAGCCGAGCCCGAACAGCACCGGCGGCAGGCTCGCGTCCAGCGCGCTCGTGCGTCCGCCGAGCAGCCGCATCAGCGAATCCCGCTCCGCACCTGGTTCCGGGACGCCCGATTCCCGGCCGCCCGATTCCGCGGCGGTGCGCGCCCGCCCGGTCTGCCGATCCCGCATCACACCTCCAGCCTGCCGCACCGGCGGCCGTCGACGCACCCACCGATCGGTCGCCGCGACGAATCACACCGAACGACGCCCCGCGGACCGCGGCTCAGTCGTGGGCCACCAGGGAGAGGAGATCGGCCAGGCGGTCGACGATCGCGGCCCGGTCGGCGGGAGCGCAGGTCAGCACGTCGCGGCCGTCCGGGGCCTGCTCGCCGAACAGCGTGAACCGGCCCAGGTCGTTGTCGAACCAGGTCAGTCCGGGGTGCGCGGCAGCACCGGCCCGCCGGTCGGCCCCGGAGACCAGGAAGTGACCGATCCGGTGCCGCGGCCGGCTCATGATCTCCTCCAGCGCCCGGGGCCGGGCGGTGCGCTCGGCCCGGACCGGTTCGCCCACCGCCGCCGGGGCCTGCGGCAACAGGTCCGCGCACACCTCCGGCAGGTCGTGCGGGTCGAGGAACTCCAGGTGCAACCGGCGCCCGTCGAGCACTCCCACCACGCCCACCTCACCCGTCGCGACGACGCGCGCGGCGAGCCGCTGCCCGCTGCGCACGTCGACCAGACCGGCGGCGGCGATGGACACCTCGGACCCGCACAGCAGGTACAGCGCGTCCTCGACCTCGGGTTCCGGGCGGCCGTCGACGGCGAGGCCCGAGGATTCCAGCTCTCCCCACACCTGCCGCACCAGCCGGGCGCGTTCCTCGGCGGACTCCTCCGGCCGGGACAGCTCGAACGGGTACTGCCGGACGTCCAGGTTGAGCTGCTCGCCGAGCACATCCACGGCGGGCAGGGAGAGGGCGATCGTGTCGACCATCGGCTGTCGTATCTCACCTTCGGTACGGCGGGCTCGCGCGGAGCCCGCCGGTGAACCAGGGGATCAGAGCGCGGCGCGCGTCAGAAGTCGCGGTATCCCGGCGGGGCTTCGCCGAGCACCGGGGGCGCCACCAGGCGCCCGCTGCCGTACTCCTCGTCGTAACCGTCGTCGGCTTCGAGCAGGAACTGCGGGCCCCGCTCGTTCGGTCCGGATTCGCCCGGCCGGTAACCGCCGGTGCTGTACTCCTTCTCGCGGGACTCCTGCTGGACCTCGTCGGACGCCGCCCAGGACGTGCGGCGGGAGCCTCGCCCGCGCGAGGAGGACGTCCGCGCCTTGGAACCCATCGGGCCGAAGCCGCCATCGGGACGCGACTCGTAACGGTCGATCTGCCGCTGCGGAGGCTGCTGCGGCTCGGGCCGCTGCTGGTTCGGCTGCTCCCCGCCGCGCTGGTCGGGCCGCTGCTGGTCGGGGCCCTGCTGCGGCGCCGGCTGCGGCGACGGGGGCTGCTGCGGCGGTTGCCCAGGCTGATGCTGGACGGGCTGCTGCGGCGGTTGCGGCTGCCCGGGCTGCTGCGGCGCTGGTTGCTGCCCAGGCTGCGGCTGCCCGGGTTGCGGCTGCGGAGGCTGCTGTGTCGCCTGCTGTGGTGGCGGCGGGGGCGGCTGCGTCCCGGGCATCGGCGGGCGGGCACCGGCCCCCGGCGGCGGACCCGCCGGGATCGGCGGACCGTCCGGACGCGGCCCGGCGGGCGGCGGCCCCGGACGCGCGGCGGGAGGCCGCTGCCCGGCGTCGGCGCCAGGAGGCGGCATCGGCATGCCACGCGGCGGCGACATCGGCTCCGGGCCACCGGGCGGCGGACCGGCCTCCGGCGGCATCGGCGCTCCGGCGGGCGGCGGTGCCTGCCCCGCTCCGGGCGGTGGCATCGGCATGCCGCGCGGCGGCGACGCCGGTTCCGCTCTGGGCGGCAACGGCATGCCGCCCGACGGCGACATCGGCTCGGTCCGCTGGACGGCCTCCGGCGGGAGCGGTGGGCGACCGGGCGGCACCTCGCGGGCGGCGTCCGGGTGCGGCTCCCGTCCGGGAGCGCGCTGCGGCATCGGCGGTGGGCCCGCGCGGTGCCCCGGCTGCTGGTCCGGGGCGAGGCGCGGCGGACCCGCCGCGGGCACAGCGGGCCGCGGTGGGTCCTCGACCTCACCGGGTGGCCCGATCAGGCCGCCCGGCGCGGCCGGGGCCTCCGGCAGGCCGAACAGGTCCTCGGGTTCCGGCTGCTCGGGGTCGGCGTGCCGCCGCCCCGACCGGGTCTCGGGCCGCGGTGGCCGGTCCTGCTCGTGCGCGGGCGGTCCGTGGAACACCGGCGGCGGCCCGGACTGCTGCGGCCCGGCCGGAGGCGGCCCGGCGAGCTGCGGCCCGGCCTGCTCCCCGTGCTGGCCGATCGCGGGCCCGGCGGGCGGCGGGCCGACCGGGAGCTGCCCGGAGGAGTGCGGCACGGGGCCCGGCTCACCGGCGTGCGGCGGCGCGGGGGGCTCCGGCACGGGCAGCCGTCCCGACGTCGGTCCCGCCGGGGCGGAACCCGCGTCGAGCTCGGACGGGCGCGGCGGCACCTGCGGCAGCGGGCGCGGTCCGGCGGCTGGCCGGGTGCGGTCGTGCGGCGACTCGGGCGGGCGGCTCGGCTGCCGAGGCGGTTCGTCGGCGGCCGCCTCGGTTCCGGGCTGCGGCAGCGCTCCCGTCAGCGGTCCGGAGAACCCGCTGGGCCGGTTGCCGTCCCGCTGGTCGGCGGGGCCTGCCTCGGCGGGCCGGGGCGGTTCCGCGGGACCGGCCAGATCACCGGAGAGCGCGGAGGTCCCCCCAGCCGGTTCCGGTCGTTCCGGCTGCACCGGCCGCGGCCGGGGCGCCGGCCTGCGCCGCTCGTGCACGAATCGTTCGCCGAGCCGCTCGATGCGCTCCCAGAGCGCGAACGGGTCGGGTTCGGCGGCGAGCGCCGCGAACTCGGAGCGCAGGTCGAACCCGCCCGGCCGGGCGGGCGGGCGGGGTGCGGCGGGGCGGCGAGCCTCGTCGTGCCGCGCGGGCGACTGGTCCGGGTGGAGCTCGCCCGCGCGGAGTTCGCCCTGGGGCGCCAGCTCCCCGGCCGATCCGAGCACGCCGCGCACCGGCATCCCGGGGCGTTCCGGGGGCTGCGGCCGGGACGGCGGCGGGTCCGCGGACGGCGGCCCGCTCGGAGGCGCCGGGCGGCCCGGTCGCCGCGGCCGGTCGGCGGCCCGCGCCGGGTCGGCCTGCGGTGGCTGCTCCGGGGGCCGGAGTTCGCCGGGCCCGGGTGGCACGGGGAGCTCGCCGGAGGATTGGAGGTCGCCGACGCGCCGGAACTCGGGCGAGGACCGGCGCGGTTCGCCGTGCGCGCCGTCAGCACCGGGCGAGTCCGCCGCGTCGTGCGGCGTCCCGTCACCGGACTCCCGGAAATCCCCGGACATCAGGTGCTCACCACCGAGAAGCGATTCGGAATAATGGGACTCTTCGGAAACCAGGGATTCCCGGGAAATGACGGTCTCACCCGCCGAAAAGGATTCATCGACCGGACGGGAGCCGAATTCGGGCGGCGAGGGCCGTTCGCTCCGGAATGCGGCGTCGGGCCCGAGTTCGCCGCCGATCCGGGCGGCACCACCGGATCCGTTCGCCTGCCGCGCCGGGGGCGCCGGGCGTCGCGTCGCGACGCCGGGCGCGGGTCGTCCCAGCTGCCCGGCGGGGGCGGAGTCACGGCGCCCGGCGTCCCGCGCCGGAGGCAGGTGCCGGGGGGCGCCGCCCGGTTCGGCCGCCCGGCGCGGCGCGGCGGGCGGCGGATGACCCGCCGGTCCCGGCGCCGCCGGATTGTGCGGTGACGTCACTTCTCCCCCAGCTCTCGGATGCACTGCGGTCGCCGCGGGCCCCTCGCCCGGACGTGCCGCATCAGTGCGACGGGCACCGTCGTGACGAAGTGCCCGGTCCTGCCGTCGTTGCCCACTCAGGCACCTGTCACCTGGTGGTCCGCGCCGGTGGCAGTCGGTCGCGCCAGGGGCCGGATGACCACTGCGGCGACGGTGTCCCCCACCTCGCGCAGGGTCGCCACCTGCGTCGATCGCGACATCACGAGCCCCCTCGTTCCTCCTGTTACCGCCGAGCGACATTAGCAGTCGCGTTCGAGGCGTACCGTCGTTTCCCGGTAAGCCACCTTTATTCACGCGGGTGCACGCGCGTGCCATCCATCGCCCCTGTTCGGCAAGGTGCGTCGTGTCCCACATCCGGCGGGATCGTGCCGCCGGAGTGGGCGCGCGCCTGCGCGGAACAAAATCGAGACGTTGAGGTGCCGTTAATCACTCGTCCGTAACCGACGGTGGCGTAGGTCGTCTTCGGAGGATCAGTGTGTTCTCCGGGCGAAGGACAGCAAGCGCAAGAGGAGGGCCGATGAACGGCCGGGAGTACACGGGTGGCGGAGCGCGGCGGGCGAACTGGCCGAGCTTCGTGGCGTTGGGCGACAGCTTCACCGAAGGGCTCGCCGACCCGTCCCCCGGCGGCGGGTGCCGCGGCTGGGCGGACCGACTCGCGGAACACCTGACGGCGCAGAACCCGCGGCTGCGGTACGCGAACCTCGCGGTGCGCGGCAAGCTGCTGCGCCAGATCACCGAAGACCAGGTGCCGCAGGCGCTGGAACTGCGGCCCGCGCTGGTGTCGCTGGTCGGCGGCGGCAACGACATCATCCGTCCCGGCAGCGACCCGGACGAGCTGGCCGCGATGTTCGACGACGCGGTGACCCGGCTGCACGCGATCGGCTCGGACGTGCTGATCGGCACCGGATTCGACACGTCGACGACGCCCGTGCTGCGGCGCGTCCGCGGCAAGGTCGGCACCTACAACGCGCACTTGCGCGCCATCGCCGACAAGCACGGGTGCTACGTCGTGGACCTGTGGTCGATGCGCGTGCTGCAGGACGCGCGGGCGTGGAGCGACGACCGCCTGCACCTGTCCTCGGAGGGACACCGCCGGGTGGCGGTGCGGGCCTGCGAGGCGCTGGGCGTCGAGATCGACGACGACTGGCGCACCCCGTGGCCGGAACTCCCGACGCGCCCGTGGCGCGTGCAGCGCGCCGAGGACATCCAGTGGGCGCGGGAACACCTGGCCCCGTGGATCGTCCGCCGCCTCCGCGGCCGGTCCAGCGGCGACGGTCGCGGCCCGAAGCGCCCGCAGCTCGAACGCCTCTGCACCAACGCCGGCCGGACAACCGACCACGAATCCCCCCACCCCCGCTGACTTCGCGACGAAGCCGCGCAGGTGGGTGGGCGAAGCCACGGTTGTGGAGTCGGGTTCGGCTTGGCGTGTGGGGTCGGGTTTTAGAGCCTTCCCGGGTTTGGGCGTGTGGTTTCGGTGGTGCGTGGAAGGTCGGCTTGCAGGATTGCTTCCACGGCTGGTGTTGCTGGGGTGTCCGGGTAGCGGAACCTCAGTCGGTCTCTCGCTGCGGGATCTTTTTCCCGAGTGGCTCCGC
>NZ_JBSFWJ010000107.1:0-14388 GCF_053592695.1 Saccharopolyspora sp. NPDC002578
TTCTCGCTGCGGGATCTTTTTCCCGAGTGGCTCCGCCACGAGGGAAAAAGCCGTCCTCGCGAGAAGACACCTGAGAACCCGCGGGTGAGGGCTTTGTGACGTGGGCTATGTGCTTCGCACATACAGGCACGGCTTCGCCGCCCAAGGCACGGACTTCGGCCGTGAGGCGCGGGTTGGGTTCGCTCTTGGTTCGCCGTTGGCGAGGCGTTGGGTGTCGCGCGCGGTTCATCTGGGACGACGAGATCGATGACGGGTTCTGAGGGAAGACGATGACCATGATCGAGCAGGCGGGGTGTTCCGGTTCCGGGTTCGCACCGGGGCCGGTGTTGCGGGCCATCGGCGGGTTCAGCGCCGCTTACCGCAGGGTGTTCGCGGAGAGCGGTGTGGCGCCGTTGCTGTCGCGGCCGAATCCGGTGCGCCGCGGCGGATTCGACCTCGGACTCGTCGTCAACGAGGTGCGGGCGGAGGCGGCCGACGTCGTCAGCGTGACGCTCTCCGAACCGGCGGGCGCGCGGCTGCCGAGCTGGGTTGCGGGCGCGCACGTCGACGTCTTCCTGCCCTCCGGCAAGCAGCGGCAGTACTCGTTGTGCGGCGACCCGGCGGACCGGTACCGCTACCGGATCGCGGTGCGCAGGCTCGCCGACGGGCTCGGCGGTTCGCGCGAGGTGCACGACGAGCTCGCCGCGGGCGACCGGATCACGATCCGCGGGCCGCGCAACGCGTTCCGGCTGATCGAAGCGGAGTCCTACCTGTTCGTCGCCGGGGGCATCGGGATCACGCCGATCCTGCCGATGGTGCGGGAATGCCACCGGCGCGGTGCACCATGGCGGTTGGTCTACTTAGGACGAACGCGGGACGGGCTGCCGTTCCTGGACGAACTTTCCCGCTACGACAGCGGCGTCGTCGACGTCCGCCCGGACGACGAGCACGGATTGCCGGACATCACGGCGATCCTCCCGGAAGCCGCGCCCGGCGCGGCGGTCTACCTGTGCGGCCCGACGCCGCTGATGACCACCGCGCGCGGCCTGATGCGGGAGATCAATCCCACCGGATCGCTGCACACCGAGCGCTTCTCGGCGCTGCCGGTGCGCGACGGCAGGCCGTTCGACGTGCACCTCGAACGGACCGGGACCACCGTCGCCGTCCCGTCCGACGAGTCCGCCCTCGCCGCGATCCGCCGGGAGCTGCCGGGCATCGCGTACTCGTGCCAGCAGGGGTTCTGCGGTACGTGCAAGGTCCGCGTGCTCGACGGGGAGGTCGAGCACCGCGACAAGCTGCTGCTCGACGGCGAACGCGCGGATTCGATGCTGATCTGCGTGTCCCGCTCGGCCGGCGAACGGCTCACCCTCGACCTGTGATCAGTCCACCGTGGAAGGCTGCCCCATGACCCGCTGGTATCCGCTCGCCGAGTCGGACGACGACTTCCTGCGCTCGGCCAGGTTCCGCTTCGCACACACCGTCGAGGTGCCGGTCCCGCCCGGCCAGGTGTGGGAGGCGTTCACCGCCGACGACGCGCTGGTGTCGTTCTCCCGCGCGATCACCGGCGCGGAGTGGACCTCGCCGCGGCCCTTCGGCGTCGGCACCACCCGGACCGTCACCGTCGGGCGCGGCGCGGCCTCGCTTCGGGAGCGGTTCTACCGCTGGGACGAGGGCAGCCGGATGACGTTCGGCGTCGAAGCCGCGAACCGGCCGGGTCTCCGCCGCTTCGCCGAGGACGTCGCGCTGGAACCGATCGCGAGCGGGACGCGGTTCACCTGGACCTTCGCGGTGGAACCGGCCGGGTGGCTCGCCCCCGTGCTGGCGCTCTCCCGTCCGCTGCTGCGGAAGGTGACGCGGAGCTGGGCCGACGGTGCCGCCCGCCGCGCGACGGGAGGCGCGCGATGACGGCGGGCACGACCACCGCGCCGGACGTGTTCGACGTCCGCAGTCCGCTCACCGGCGAGGTGATCGGCACCTACCCGGTGCACGGCCCCACCGACGTCGCGGCCTCGGTGAGCCGGGCCCGCCTGGCGGGAACCTGGTGGGACTGGCTGGGCTTCGCCGAACGCGCCCGCAGGCTCGACCGGTGGCGCGGCATCATCGCCCGCCGCAGCGATGAGCTCGCCGAGCTGGTGCGCGCGGAGACCGGCAAACCGCGGGCCGACGCGATGCTCGAAGTCGTGATGGCGCTGGAACACCTCGCCTGGGCGGCGCGGAACGCGAAGAAGGTGCTCGGCCCTCGCACCGTCCGCTCCAGCCTGCTGATGCTCAACGAGGCGGCGAGCGTGGCGCATCGGCCGCTGGGCGCGGTCGGCGTCATCGGACCGTGGAACTACCCGGTGTTCACCCCGCTGGGCTCGTTGTCGTTCGCGCTCGCCGCGGGCAACGCCGTGGTCTACAAGCCGAGCGCGCCCGGCGTCGGCGCGTGGCTGGTCGACGCCTTCGCGGCGGTCGTCCCCGAACAGCCCGTGCTGCAACTGCTCACCGGCGACGGCGGCACCGGCGCTGCGCTGTGCCGCTCCGGCGTCGACAAGATCGGGTTCACCGGGTCCACCGCCACCGGCAAGCAGGTGCTGGCCGCGTGCGCGGCGACGCTCACGCCGGTGCTCATGGAGTGCGGCGGCAAGGACGCGCTGATCGTGGACGCCGACGCCGACGTCGCGGCGGCGGCCGACGCGGCGGTGTGGGGAGCGACGTCGAACGCCGGCCAGACCTGCCTCGGCGTCGAACGGGTCTACGTGCACCGGGCCGTGCACGACGAGTTCGTCGCCGAGGTCGTCGCGCTGGCCCGCACGATCCGCGCGGGCACCGGCCCGGAAGCCCGGTTCGGCCCGATGACCACACCCGGCCAGGTCGACGTCGTCCGCGCCCACATCGCCGACGCACTCGACAGGGGAGCGCGCGTCGCGCTCGGCGGCCTGGACGCGATCGACGGCCGCGTGGTGCAGCCGACGATCCTGCTCGACGCGCCCGAGGACTGCCTCGCGGTGACGGAGGAGACCTTCGGGCCGACCATGACGATCGCGAAGGTGCGCGACGCCGACGAAGCGGTGCAGCGCGCGAACGCGAGCCGGTACGCGCTGGGGCTGACCGTGTTCTCCCGACGCAACGGCACCCGGATCGCCGCGCGGATCCGCTCCGGCGCGGTCGCGGTGAACTCCTACGTCGGCTTCGCCGCGATCCCGAACCTGCCGCTCGGCGGGGTCGGCGACTCCGGGTTCGGCCGGGTGCACGGACCGGAAGGGCTCAAGGAGTTCACCTACGCGCGCTCGATGACGCGGCGGCGCTTCCGCGCTCCGCTGCCGGTCACGACGTTCCGGCGCGGCCCGCGCGTGGATCGGCTGATCCGGGTGCTCGTCCGACTGCTGCACGGGAGGCGCTGACGTGTCCACTGCGAACCGCGTCGCCGCGGCCCTGCGGGACCTCGGGATACCGCTGCCCGGCGGAATGCACTACGACGTCGCGGGCAAGGTCGTCGTGATCACCGGCGGCGCGGACGGGATCGGCTTCGCCCTCGCCCGCATCCTGCACGGCAAGGGCGCCGTGGTCGCGCTGATCGACGTCAACGCCGTGGCGCTGCGCGCCGCCGAGGCGGCGCTGGGCGGGGAGCGGGTCGTGACGACCGCCGCCGACGTCCGGGACCGCGCCGCCATGGACACCGCCGTGCGCGAGATCGCCGCGGCGGCGGGCGGCATCGACGTGGTCGTGGCCAACGCCGGAGTGACACCGCCGCCCGCGACGCTGCGCCAGATCGATCCGGCGGACTTCGACCGGGTCATCGACATCAACCTGATGGGCGTGTTCAACACCGTGCGCCCGGCGATCGACGAGGTGATCGCGCGGCGCGGCCACATCGTCGTGGTGTCCTCGGCGGCAGCCTTCTCACCCGCGCTCGGCGGAGCCGCGTACGTGGTCAGCAAGGCCGCGTCCGAGCAGCTGGGCCGCATCCTGCGGCTGGAGCTCGCCGGGCACGGCGCCACCGCCGGAGTCGCGTACTTCGGCATCGTCGACACCCGCCTCGCGCAGGCCACGCTGGACGAGGACGACCTCGGGGCGGAGCTGAACTCGCGGCTGCCCCGGCCGCTGCGCCGCCGCATCTCCGCGCAGCGCGCGGCGCGCTCGGTCGCCGATGCGATCTCCCGGCGCGCGGGCAGCACCACCGTTCCGCGCGCCTGGCAGCCGTGGGGGCTGCTGCGCGGGTTGCTCAACGTGCTCATCGACGCGGTGCTCGTCTCGGACGCGCGCAGCCACCGGTTCGTCCGCGACCTCGAAGCCAGGACGGACCGGCGGCGAGCGGGCGCACCCGAAGGTCGTTGAGCCCCCCGGCCCGCTGCGGGCCGTTCCGGAAGAACTCCTCGAGGAGGTTGCCATGACCGGGGAACCGGCCACGTTGTGCGCGGCGTTCCAGCGGACCGCCGCCGTGAACCCCGACGCCGTCGCGCTGCGGACCGTCGGCGGCACCCAGGAGCTGACCTGGCGCGACTACGCCGACCAGGTGCGCGAGGTCGCGGGCGGCTTCGCCGCGCTCGGCGTGGGACGCGGCGACACGGTGGCGCTGATGATGGCCAACCGCGTCGAGTTCTACCCGGTGGACGTCGGCGCGCTGCACGTGGGCGCCACCTCGTTCTCCCTCTACAACACGCTCACCCCGAGCACGATCTCCTACGTGCTCGGCAACGCCGGAGCCGACGTCGTCGTCTGCGAGGCGCAGCACGTCGAGCGCATCCAGGAATCCGGGGCGTCGCTGACGGCGATCGTCGTGGTCGACGCGGAGCCGGGGGAGCAGCCTGCGGGCACGATCACGCTGGCGCAGCTGACGGAGCGCGCCGCGCCGGACTTCGACTTCGACGCGGCCTGGCGGGCCGTGCGGGCCGACGACGTCGCCACGCTGATCTACACCTCGGGCACCACCGGCGACCCCAAGGGCGTCGAGGCCACCCACGAGGCGCTGCTGTTCGAGGCGCGCGCGATCGGGCAGGTCCAGCCCATCGAGTTCGGCGACCGGATCACGTCCTTCCTGCCCTCCGCGCACATCGCGGACCGGTTGACCGCGCTGTACCTGCACCAGGTGTTCGGCACCCAGATCACCGCGGTCGCCGACGGACGCCGGATCACCGCCGCGATCCCGGACTGCCTGCCCACCATCTGGGGCGCGGTTCCCCGGGTGTGGGAGAAGTTGAAGGCCGCCGTCGAAGCGGCCGTCGACGGCGAGCCCGACGAGGAGCGCCAAGCGCACCTGCGGTGGGCGCTCGACGTCGGGCACCGCCGGTTCGCGCTGCTGCGCGCAGGCGAACCGGTGCCACCGGAACTGGCGGCCGAGCACGCGCGCGCCGACGAGGTGCTCGCGCTGCTGCGCGCCCGCCTCGGCTTCGCCGAGCTGAAGTGGGCCATGTCCGGCGCCGCCCCGATCTCCCCGGAGACGCTGGCGTTCTTCGGCGCGCTCGGGCTGAAGATCTCCGAGGCGTGGGGCATGTCCGAGGTGACCTGCATCGCCAGCATGGCGCCCGCCGACCCGGTCAAGCTCGGAACCGTGGGCAAGGTCCTGCCCGGCATGGAGATGTCGGTCGCCGCCGACGGCGAACTGCTGCTGCGCGGGCCGCTGGTGATGAAGCGCTACCGCGGCGAGCCGGCGAAGACCGCCGAGGCGATCAGCCCGGAAGGCTGGCTGTCCACCGGCGACGTGGTCGCGGTCGACGACGACGGCTACATCACCGTCATCGACCGGAAGAAGGAGCTGATCATCAGCGCCACCGGCAAGAACATGTCCCCGACGAACATCGAGAACGCCGTCGTGGCGTGCTCCCCGCTCATCGGTGCCGTGGCGGCGATCGGCGACGCCCGGCCGTACAACACCGCGCTGATCGTGCTCGACCCCGAAGCGGTGGCCGAGCACGAGCGGGACGCCGCCGAGCTGTCCCGGCGCCCCGACGTCGTCGCGCTGGTGTCGGCGGCGGTCGCCGCGGGCAACGCGAACCTGGCCCGCGTCGAGCAGGTCAAGCGGTTCCGGATCGTGCCGGAGTTCTGGGAACCGGGCGGTGCCGAGCTCACCCCCACGATGAAGTTGCGCCGCAAGCCGATCGCGGTGAAGTACGCCGCCGAGATCGACGGGCTCTACGCCGATCCGCGGCCGGACGACGTGCACGAACCCGCGACCGAAGCGGTCGCGGCGGCGCGGAGCTGACGGGGGCGGCGGGCGAGAGCGGAGTCCGTCATGACCGACGACGAGACGGCTCGGGGCGCGAGATCCCGCCGGGTCCAGTCCGATGTGGACGATCGAATCGGAGAACCGTCCGGGGAACCTGGTGGGCCAGGTGGGGCTGGGCGGCTCGATACGTCCGGTGATCCTGATCGCCCCGGCGTGCCCGGAGCGCTCCGCGGGTCGGTGCGCTCGCGGGTGCTCGCCGCCGCGTTGCGCCGGACGCTCCGCCCGCTGCTCGAACGGACTCCGGTCACTCCCGAGACCTTGCGCCGCGCACGCGGCATCACCGGCGGGCTCGCCCCGCTGCTCGGGCCCGTCCCGTTCGGCACGACGGTGCGGCGGATCCCGCTGCCCGGCTGCCACGCCGACCTGGTCCGCACCGGCCGCGACACCGGGACGCGGCGGGCGGTCCTCTACGCGCACGGCGGCGGATTCGTGCTGGGCTCGGCCCGGCTCTGGCGCGCGCAGGTGGCCCGGCTGTCGGCGCTGACCGGGTCTCCCGTGCTGGCGGTGAACTACCGGATGGTCCCGGAGCACCGGGTCGACGACGGCGTGCAGGACTGCGTCGACGCCTACCGGTGGCTGCTGGACCAGGGCCGCACCGGCGAGGACGTCGTGCTGGCCGGGGATTCGGCGGGCGCGAACCTGGCGTTCGCGGTCGCCCTGCGGGCGCGGGAGCGCGGGCTGCCGCGCCCGGCCGGGATCGCCGCGACGTCACCCTGGCTGGACCTCGCCGCGACCGGCCCGTCCTACACCGCGAACCGGCTCCTGGACCCGTTCCTGCCCGCGCGGGCCGCCGCCGACGTGGCGCGGATGTGCGCGGTGGACGTGGAACCGAACGCTCCGGAGCTGTCCCCCTGCTACGCGGACCTCCGCGAGCTGCCGCCGGTGCTGATCCAGGTCGGCTCCCTCGACCTGCTCCGCAGCGATGGCGAACTGATGGCCCGGCGCCTGCGGCAGGCGGGAGTCCCGTGCGACCTGAGCGTCTGGCACGGCCAGATGCACGCCTTCACCCTGCTCGCCGCGCTCCTGCCCGAAGCCCGTGCCGCCGTGCGCGAACTCGCGTACTTCGCCGCGCGCCCCACCGGTCACGGCTAGCTACGGGCAGGTCCCGCCGGCGCGGTCGCGTGCGTCCGATCAGCTCGGCTTGCCCTGCGCTGCAACGGGTTCTCCGCCGGGCCAGGCCGGGCGGGAACGACATCGCGGAGGTCGTCCACACCGTGACGGGCGGCGCCGGTCATTCCGATCGGGCGGCGAGGACGTTGGGGAACGTCGTCGTGAGGACGTGCAGGATGACGTCAGTGAGCATGACGTGCAGGTCGCTGCGGGACAGGGTGCCGCGGACCAGCCATTCCCTGGACGCCGCGCGGATCATGCTCCCGTAGGAGCGGATGATCGCGCGCAGCACCTCGCGGCCCTCGGTGACGTCGGCCATCATCGCCGCTTCCAGCACGCGGTCGGCCGCGATCTCGTCGCCCTCCGCGAGGATCTCCTCGACCTCCGGGTCGCGCCCGATGGCTTCGGGGCCGATCGCGGTCAGCCACATCTCCTTGTTGCGCTCCACGACGTCGAGCCAGCGGTCGATGCTGATGGCCAAGCGCTGCTCGACGGTCGTCTTGGGCAGGTGCTCGGTCACCGGCGCCGGGATCACCATCATCTGCCGGACCACTTCGAGGTACAGGCCGCGCTTGCCGCCGAAGTAGTGGTTGATCAGTCCTCGGGCGACTCCCGCTTCGTTGGCGAGGTCGGTCGTGGACACCGAGGCGTAGGTGCCGGTGCCGAACAGCCGCCGCGCGGCGAGGAGGATCTCCGCTTTCCGCTCGTCGGGGTCGAGCCGCCGGCGTGGCGTCGAGGACTGCACACTCATGCCCGCCACCTTATCCGCAGGTCAACGACCGAGCCGAGTCGTGCAGCGCAAGTGGTGGAGCGGGTTGTGGCACAGCGGGTTCCGGCTGTTGACCGATGACGAACAACGCTCACGCCGATCGAGGCGCCGTGCCGTCGTCGAGCCACGGCAGGAATCCCGGCAGGTCCTTCGCGACCGTCCCCGGGAATCGCGGAGGCCGCCGTTCCAGGAAGGACATGACCCCTTCCGCCGCGTCCTCGTTCGTCGGCAACCCCGCGATCAGCCGGGAGTCGACGCGCTGCACGTCGTAGGGGGATTCCAGCGCGCTGAGCCGGTAGAGCATCTGGCGGATCACGGCGATCGAGACCGGAGCGGTGTTGGCCGCGAGGTCGCGGGCGAGCGAGTACGCCTCGTCGAGCACCTGGTCCGGTTCGTGCGCGGCGTGCACCAGCCCGGCGTCGCGGGCTTCGGCGGCGTCGAAGAGCCGGCCGCTGATCATCCAGTCCAGGGCGGTGCCGAGGCCGACCAGCCGGGGCAGGAACCAGGTGGAGGCGCCCTCGGGGTAGATGCCGCGGCGGGAGAACACGAAGCCGAACCGCGAGTCTTTCGCGGCCAGCCGGTAGTCGCAGGCGAGCGTGATGCTGGCCCCGGCGCCGACGGCGGCGCCCCGGATCGCCGCGATGACGGGCTTGTTCATCGCGAAGATCCGCAGCGCGCAGCGGCCCGCGGGTTCCTTCCAGTCGTCCTGGCCTTCGGCGCCCGGTTCGCTGACGTCGAACCCGCCCGCAGAGAGGTCGGCGCCGACGCAGAAGTCCTTGCCCTCGCCGGTGAACACGACGACGCGCACGTCCTCGTCCCGGTCCGCGCGGTCGAACGCCGCGGCCAGCTCGTCGGCCATGCGCACGGTGTAGCCGTTGCGAGCCTGCGGGCGGTTCAGCGAAATCGTCGCGACCGGCCCGTCGATCTCGTAGCGGATCTCTTCGTAGTCCACTCGCGCTCCCTGTCTCGTCCGAGGGGCACAGCGTAGGACGCGGCAGGTTTATTGACAAGGTGTCAATATTGGGGAACTGCGTGATGGCCGCAAAAAGCGTGCGCGGGTGCTTCGTGGGTCCGGTGGACTCGAAAGCACGACGCGCTGGCGAGTTGGACGCGAATCCATCGTGCGCGGGTGCCGGGTATGGTAGTTCTGAGCGTGCTCCGCCGATCACTCGCGGTTTTCCCCGGCGCGAGCGGTATCCGGGCGCTGTTGACAAACAGGCAATACCTCGTGAGGCTGGGCGCTCGTCATCCGCCGCATCCGTTCCGCTCGCAGCGGAGTCCGGGCGACGCGTCGAGGCGAGGCTCCCGGGGTTCGCCGCCCGCCCGGATGAAGCGAAGTCGAAGGCAAAGGGGCCTGCGATGAGTTCACTGGTGGCTCTGCGGCGACGAGCGCTGGGCGTGGCCTTCCTCCTGGTCATGGTGCTGGCCGCGGCGGTGTGCATCGGCGCGTACCGCGGCGCCTTCACCCGCAGCGTGGACGTCGTGCTGCGCACCGGAGCGACCGGCAACCAGATCCTGCCCGAAGCCGACGTCAAGGTCCGCGGCCTGATCATCGGCCAGGTCGGCGATGTCACCGCGGCCGACGGCGGCGCCCGGATGCGGCTGGAGCTGGACCCCGACGAGGTCGAGCAGATCCCCGCGAACGTGACCGCGCGGCTGCTGCCCAGGACGTTGTTCGGCGAGCGCTACGTCTCCCTCGAACTGCCCGCACAGCGCTCGGCGCGGCACCTCGCCGCGGGCGACGTCATCACCCAGGACGGCGCGCAGGCCTCGGTCGAACTGGAGCAGGTGCTCGCCGACACGATGCCGCTGCTGCAAGCGGTGCACCCGCAGGACCTGGCCACGACGCTCAACGGCCTGAGCCGCGCGCTCGACGGGCGTGGCGAGCAGGTCGGCGAGACGATCACCGACCTGAACCGCTACGTCGCCGAGCTGAACCCGTCGTTGCCGCAGCTGCAGGAGAACCTGCGGCAGGTGGTGGGCGTCGCCGAGACCTACGAGCAGGCCGCGCCGGACGTCCTGCGAGCGCTCGGCGACGTGAGCACCACGGCCAGGACGCTGGCCGAGCAGCGCGAAGCCCTCAGCGCGATGACCGCGCAGCTGACCACGACCTCGAACGACCTGACCAGTTTCCTGGCGGCCCACTCCCAGGACCTGATCCGGCTCAACGCCACGTCGCGGCCGACGCTGGACGTGCTCGCGAAGTACTCGCCGCAGTACCCCTGCATGTTCGCGCAGGCCGCCGGGATCATCCCCCGGGTCGACGAGCTGTTCGGCGTGGGCACCGACGAGCCGGGAGCCCACGTCACGCTGGAGATCACGCCGAACCGGGGCGCGTACGTGCCGGGCGAGGAACCGGAGCTCGGCGACGAGCGCGGGCCGCGCTGCTACGAGTTCGAGCACGCGCCCCAGTACCCGCCGGACGGCCCGGTCGTCGACGGCTCGAACCCGCCGCCCGCAGCCAGGACCGGGACCGAGGGGCTGCTGCCCGGTGCGACCACGCCGTCCTCGGCCTCGGGCGGCGCGTCCGCGCCGGACCTCGGGGTGGCGAACTCCCCGGCGGAGCGCGACCTGATCGCCGGCATCCTCGCGCCCTCCCCGGACGCGGCCCCGGCGCCGCCGTGGTCGAGCCTGCTGCTCGGCCCGGTCCTGCGCGACACCCAGGTCACCGTGCGACCGCGCTGACCCGATCGGGCGGGGCGAGGTGGCTGAGCAGGCGCTCGTGCCGGAACTGGTAGTGCGCCCCGTGCGTGCGCAGCACCTGGCGGTCCCTGGCGTCCTCCAGGAACGCCGCGGTCCGCCACGGCAACCGGCCCACCAGCGGCAGCCAGATCCGGCCGAACGCGATCCACTGGCCCCAGGCGGTGAAACCGAGCGCGATCGAGATCCCTCCGCCGAACGAGCTCAGCAACCCCAGCCGAACCGCCTCCCACACGTCCCATTCCAGCCGGAATCCCCACAGCGACCCGCCGGACAGCGCGTGCGCGGCGAACCCGGTGAGGGCGACGACGATCCCGAAGACGACGGCGAACACGGCGACGGTGCCGAGCGTGATGCGCCGGTTCGACCGCAGCAGTTCGATCGGCTCGGCGGTCGTGCGCACGTCGACCGGGGCCTCCAGCAGCGAGACCGCGCCGACGGCGATCAGGGCGCCCGCGCCGAACATGGCCGCGAACAGCGCGCCCTCCACCCAGCCGCCCAGCAGCGCGTCCGGCTCGTGCCGCAGCGCTCGGACCACTGCTTCGGCGAACCTGGCCGCGAAGCCGAACAGCGCTCCCGCGGCGACCGCCAGCAGCGCCCGAGCGGCCAGCCAGCGCCCGTTGCGCGGGAGCCGCTGCTCGCCGGGTGAGGCCCGGAACAGCAGCCGCGTCCTGGACGGTTCCGGGATGCCCCTGCCCGCGAGGTGCGCGATCCAGTGGGCGCCGCCCACGGCGAACCCGGCCAGCGGTCCGTTGAACCCGGCGTCGCGCAGCGCCTCGGCCAGCGCCCGCAGCGGCGGCCGGTCGCCGGGGATGAGGTAGATCGCGCCGTGCACGACGGTGACGAGCACGCCGATCACGAGTCCGCTGAGCAGCGCGATCACCAGCGAACGGGTGCCGGCGCCCAGCATCTCGCCGACCCGCCACCAGGCCAGTTCCTGACCCCGCGAGTCCCGCACGTGCCGGGCGAGGTTCGCGAGCCAGCGCCGCGGGAGCTCCTCGGGCCACGGCCGGTGCTGCCCCTTCGGCCAGAGCTCCGGTTCGTTGCGGTACGCCGTGGGCAGGAACTCCTCCAGCAGGTGCGCCTGCAGCGCGGCGCCGCTGGGGAACCGCGCGGTGTCCAGCAGCTCGTGCGGATCTCGATGCCTGCGGTAGACGCTGCGCGCCAGCGACATCATCAGCGGATTGCGCAGCACGGAGGCGAGTTCGGCGCAGGCGGGCTCGTCCGGTGCCTCGCGCAGCCGCCGCAGCACCGGCTCCCACGGGTCCGCGCCGGGGAAGGCGGTGGTGCTCGGGAGCGTCGCCGCGAGGTCGTCGCGGTCGAGTTCGGTGAGCACCACGACCTCCGCGTCGGGCAACGCCCCCGCTTCCCGCAGCGCTTCCCGGTAGGCGCAGGTGCGGCTGGTCAGCACGAACCGCTTGCGGTACTCGCCGAGGTGCCGCAGCGCGGCGGCGTGCAGCTCGTCGGGGATCTCGTCGAAGCCGTCCAGGACGGGCAGCACCTTCTCGTCCAGCACCAGGTTCCGCGCGTCCGCCACGCCGCCGGGCAGCGGGTAGTCCTTCGACAGCCGCTCGATCAGCCAATCCTGCAGGGACATCGCGCTCGGGTTCCACGAACCCAGCGAGTACAGCACCGGCACCGCGTCGTCCGGGCTTCGCCGCTCCAGAGTGGTGAGCACGAAACGCATGCACAGCACGGATTTCCCGACGCCCGCGTCGCCGAGGACCACCAATCGGCGCGGGGCGATGTCCCGGAAGAACCGCGCGATCTCGCCCACCTCGCGAGGATCGTCGCGACCGGCTCCGCCTTCCGATGCCTGCGCGGGAGCGGAATACCAGCGCATCGGGAGCTCCTGCAGGACGAGTCGCCTGCGCTCCTCCAGCTCCCACCGCACGCGTACCTCGCGGGCCAGCGTCCGCAGCAGCGGAGCGTCCTCCGGTGGCTGCCGGGTGAAGTGGACCGATCCGTGGACCGCGCCGAAGTGGTGGACGTCGCCGCCGACGTGGCCGCTGGTCTCGTTGTGGATGGCGTCCTGCTCGTCCCGCTGCGGCATGGGCGCCCCCTCGACAAGCGTCTCCCCGCACTCCGGAGATCACAAGATCCCACAATCCGGGGCGGAGCAACATCGATTCGGGCCGAGTTCTCCCCGAAACCAGGGACTGGCGCCGCCCTCACCCGACTGGCAGCTGTGCAGGGCGGTGCGGTGCTGGTCTGCTGTCGCTGATCCCGTCAGGGGAGGCGGGACATCACCGGATGGGGGAACCCGGATGAGAACGCCCATGCGCACCACCGCGCGCCGCTGCGCCGCCGCGCTGTGCTGCCTCACCGCGGCGTCGGCGCTCGCCGCACCCGTCGCGACCGCGGCCGACGCGCCGCCGCGCTTCGACGACGGCTTCGGCATCACCGTGCTCGAACAGCCGGAGTGGGTCGACGAGAACCACCGCACGTTCACGATGACCGTCGCCACCGACCAGGTCCCGGAGCACCCGCCGATCGGCGACCAGGTCTCCGGGGAGCACGTGGTGCTGGTCGTGCTGCCCGAGGAGTACGACCCGGGCGTGCGCTACCCGGTGAACTACCTGCTGCACGGCGCCCCGGAGCAGCCGAACTCGGCGCGCTACCAGACGCTGACCGAGCGGGCGACCGAAGACGCCCCGCTGATCACCGTGACGCCGAACGGGGGCGGGCGCGGCTGGTACTCGAACTGGGTCGCCCCCGGCGCCTCGGGCAAGCAGAACTGGGAGTCCTTCCACCTGGACCAGCTGATCCCGCTGGTCGACGCCAACCTCAGCACCATCGCCTCGCGGGAGGGCCGGTCGATCTCGGGGCATTCGATGGGCGGTTTCGGTGCGTTCCACTACGCCGAGCACCGGCCGGAGCTGTTCGGCCACGTCGGCAGCTTCTCCGGAGACCTCGACCTGCTCGACCCGCGGATGCGGGGCGCCATCGTCGGGTCCACGCAGCTGACCGAGATGGGTGCTCCGCTGGATCCGCCGGACGCTATCTTCGGTTCGCCGGTGTGGCCGTTGGACGGGGTGTGGAACGCGCAGAGCCCGGCGCACCACGTCGAACCGCTGCGCGGGATGGGCGTGGCGTTCTACGCGGGCAACGGCGGGAACCTGGCCGAGGACCCGGTCCTGGCGCTGGGCGAGGCGTGGGTCCGGGACACCGCCGTGGTCATGTCCGGGCAGTTGACGGCGGCCGGGATTCCGCACCGCTTCGTCGACTACGGCGACGGCAGCGGCTGGGGTGAGGGCTGCAACGGCAAGCACGGCCAGGACCCCTGCATCCAGGCCGACTTGGACGACTACGTCGGCCTGCTCATGCAGCGCCTCCAACACCCCTGATCTCCAGCGCCGCCGACCGGCTCGCCGCCGCCCCCGCTCGGGTGCGGCGGCGAGCCGCTTCCGCGACCGTTCGACCCGTTGATCTTGTCGTCCCAGGTGAGTGCGTTGTTGGTCGTTCTCTTGTCAGCGGCGAAGCCGCTGAGCAGCGACCACCAAAGCAGAACGACCACCCGCGGGTTCTCAGCTGCTTCCTCGCGAGGACGGCTTTTTCCCTCGTGGCGGAGCCACTCGGGAAAAAGATCCCGCAGCGAGGAAGCAGCTGAGGTTCCGCCACCCGC
>NZ_JBSFWJ010000108.1:0-14082 GCF_053592695.1 Saccharopolyspora sp. NPDC002578
CCGTACGCGCTGCGCGTGCGCGACGGCGTGGCGGAGCCACTTGGGAAAAAGATCCCGCAGCGACAGGCCAACTGAGGTTCCGCCACCGGACTCCCCTAGCAGAACGAGCCCGATGGAAGTCAGCGGGTGAGGCGGCGGTGCAGGAGCAGGTGGAGTTGGACGGCTAGGCGTTCGGCGGGGTCGGCGAGGTTCAGGCCGGTGATCTCGGCGGCGCGGCGGACCCGGTGCCGCAGCGTGTTCGGGTGGACGTGCAGCGCGGAGCTCGCGGCGCGCACGTCGCCGAAGTGCTCCAGGTACGCCAGCACCGACCTCGCCAGGGCACCGGAGTGCTCGGCGTCGTGCTCGAACAGCGCGTCCAGCCGCGGATCGCGGAACCGCTCGTTGCCGCCGAGCACGGTGAGCAGCTCGCTGAGCACCACTCGGGAGCGCACGTCGGCGATGGTGGCGACCTGGGTGTCCAGGTCGTGGCTCATGGCGTCCAGCACGCGGTCGGCCTCCGCGCGCGAGTGCGCCACCTCGTCCAGCGCCGTCACCACCGAGCCCACCCCGGCCTGCACCGCCGCCCGCAGGTGCTGGCCGGCGGCGGCCACGATCTCCCTGGTCATGCCGAGCACTCCGGGCATCGCGTGCGACGGGAGGTCCGGCAGCAGCACGTACACCCGCGAGCTCAGCGTGGTCACCAGGGCGCTGCGCCGGTAGGCCGCGGCGTGCACCGAGATCAAGCCGGTCATCTCGGTGCGCTCCAGTTCCAGCTCCGGGCGGTCCGACACCCCTGCCCGGCCGCGCAAGGTGAACACCACGACCACCGCGGGCCGGGCCGCGTCGGCACCGATGTCGCCCGCCACGCTCGCCGCGTCGACCTTGCCGTCGAGCAGCCCGATCAGCAGGTTCTCCCGCAGGCGGGGCGCGGCGCTGGCCTCCGCGCGCTGCCGGATCAGCTGCACCGCGGCCACCCGCGCCGCGCCGAGCAACGCCCGCCGGGAGCGCTCTTCGAGCGGCGTCGCGCCTTCCTGCACCCAGATCGTGCCCAGCGGTTGCGACCCCGCGTGGATGCCGACCGCCATCCGGCGCCGGATGCCCAGGTCGGGGCGTTCGTCGACGCGCACGACCTCCTCGCCGGAGCGCAGCCGCTCGTACACGCCCCACTCGCGCAGCATCGCCAGGTACGTCTCGGGGCCGCGGCGGCCGAGGATGGACAGCCTGCGCAGCTCGTCCACGTCGTCGTCGGAGCGCGAGTAGGCGAGCACCCTGCTGGCGGTGTCCTCGATGCTCACGATGCCGTCGGTCATCGCCGCGACCGTCTGGGCCAGGGAGAACAGGTCGCCGAGGGACTCCCCCGCGTCGGCTTCGACGGTCAGCCGGGCGTTGTCGACGACCGAGCGCACCAGCGACTCCAACTGCTCCCAGCGCACCTCCGGCCACACCCCGAACAGCGCGATCCCGGCGTCGCGCGCGGCATCGCGCAGGGCTCGCGCGTCCTGCTCGGTCTGCGTCTTGACCGCCACCGCCGTCGCGCCGTCCCGGCCCGCGGCTCGAACCTGGCGCAGCGCGGACCGGCCGCGGACGCCGATCACCAGCACCAGGTCACCGGGATGCGTGGTGGAGTCCTCCTCCGGTTCCACGATCACCACGTCGCGCACGTCGGCGTCGAGTCCTGCCGGGGCGGCGAGCAGGTCGATCAGCGGCTCCCCGACGGCGACGAGCAGCTGCCGCAACGGTGCTCCCGGGCTCGCCGCCGGACCGCGCGGGTCCTTGTTCAATCGAACAACACGCTCCCCTCAAAGATGGCTGATCATACAGCCGCACGTGGCCGTCGCGCTCCTAGTGTTCTGGGTAACCACGAGCCATCGACGCGCAAGGAGGCGACAAGGCCATGGATGCCATCACCACCGTTCCGGCCCCCAGCAACGAACCGGTCAAGTCCTACGCCCCCGGCTCGGCCGAGCGGGAGTCGCTGCACAAGCGCATCGCCGAACTCGAATCCGAGCGCTTCGAACTCACCTCCACCATCGCCGGCACGCAGCGCATGGCGGGCGGCGACCGCTTCGACGTGGTGCAGCCGCACAAGCACGCGCACGTGCTGGGCACCTCCGCCCAGGCCACCCGCGAGGACGTGGCCGACGCGGTGCGGGCCGCGAAGGAGGCCGCACCGGGCTGGGCCGCGACGTCCTTCGACGAGCGCGCCGCGGTGCTGCTGCGCGCCGCGGACCTGCTGGCCGGGCCGTGGCGGGACACCATCAACGGCGCCACCGTGCTCGGGCAGTCGAAGTCGGTGCAGCAGGCCGAGATCGACGCCGCCTGCGAATTCATCGACTTCCTGCGGTTCAACGTGCACTACGCGCGGCGCATCCTGGCCGAGCAGCCGAGCTCCGTGGCGGGCGAGTGGAACCGGATGGAGTACCGGCCGCTGGACGGCTTCGTCACCGCCATCACCCCGTTCAACTTCACCGCCATCGCGGGCAACCTCCCGACCGCTCCGGCGCTGATGGGCAACACCGTGGTGTGGAAGCCGACGCCGTCGCAGCAGCTCTCGGCGCACTTCACGATGCGCATGCTGGAGGCCGCGGGACTGCCTCCGGGCGTGATCAACCTGGTGACCGGCGACGGGCAGGCGGTCAGCGAGGTCGCGCTGGGCGACGCGGACTTCGCCGGGCTGCACTTCACCGGTTCCACCGCGACGTTCAAGAAGCTGTGGCGCACGGTGTCCGACAACCTCGACTCCTACCGCAGCTACCCGCGCATCGTCGGGGAGACCGGCGGCAAGGACTTCATCGTCGTGCACCCCTCAGCCGATCCGGCGCCGCTGGCGACGGCGTTCGCGCGCGGCGCGTTCGAGTACCAGGGGCAGAAGTGCTCGGCGGCCTCGCGCGCTTACGTGCCGCGGTCGATCTGGGAGTCGGGCCTGCGCGAGGAGCTCGCCGACCTCACCCGGTCGATCAGCTTCGGCGACGTCACCGACTTCGGGAACTTCGGCGGCGCCGTGATCGACGCGCGGGCGTTCGCCAAGCACAAGGCCGCGCTGGAGCGGGCGCGCGGCACCGCCTCGGTGGAGGTCCTCGCGGGCGGCGGGTGCGACGACTCCGTCGGCTACTTCGTGGAGCCGACGGTGCTGGTCTGCTCGGACCCGGCGGACGAGGTGTTCACCACCGAGTACTTCGGGCCGATCATCGCGGTGCACGTCTACGACGACGCGCGGTACTCGGAGATCCTCGACGTCGTCGACTCCTCCAGCCAGTACGCGCTGACCGGGGCGGTGTTCTCGACCGACCGCGCCGCCATCGAGGAGGCGCACCGCAAGTTGCGGCACGCGGCGGGGAACTTCTACGTCAACGACAAGCCCACCGGGTCGATCGTGTCGCGCCAGCCGTTCGGCGGGAGCCGGGCGTCCGGCACCAACGACAAGGCGGGCTCGATGTTCAACATCCAGCGGTGGACGAGCCCGCGCGCGATCAAGGAGACCTTCGTCGCGCCGACGCGGCTCGGCTACCCGCACATGGACTGACCCGTTCCCCCACGCATTCGAGGAGATCCGATGCTGCGCTCGGCATTGCTGGCTGCGGCGGGTTCGGCGAACGTGCGCCGGCTCGTGGAGGCCAATCCGCTGACGGGTCCGGTCGTGGACCGCTACGTCGCCGGGACGACCGCTCAGGACGCGGTCGAGGTGACCCGCGCGCTCTCGTCGCGCGGACTGCACGTGAGCCTGGACCACCTGGGCGAGGACACCCGCGATTCCGGGCAGGCGACCGACACGGTCAACGCGTACCGGGCGGTCCTCGGTTCGCTCAGCGACGAGGGATCGGCGGCGCGGGCCGAGGTGTCGGTGAAGCTGTCCGCGGTGGGGCAGTTCCTGCCCAAGGACGGCGAGAAGATCGCGCTGGAGAACGCCCGGCTGATCTGCGAGGCCGCGGCCGCGGCGGGCACCACGGTCACCCTCGACATGGAGGACCACACCACCACGGATTCCACCTTGGACATCCTGCGGGACCTGCGGGTGGACTTCCCGTCGACGGGTGCGGTGCTGCAGGCGTACCTGCGGCGCACCGAGCAGGACTGCCGGGACCTGGCCACCGCGGGCTCCCGGGTGCGGCTGTGCAAGGGCGCCTACGCCGAGCCCGCGTCGGTGGCGTTCCAGGAACGGGCCGAAGTGGACCGGGCCTACGTGCGGTGCCTGCGAATCCTGATGCAGGGCGCGGGTTATCCGATGGTGGCGACGCACGATCCGCGGATGGTGGCGATCGCGACCGACCTGGCCGCCCGCGCGCAGCGGAGCCCGGAGAGCTTCGAGTTCCAGATGCTCTACGGAATCCGCCCCGCCGAGCAGGTGCGGCTGGCCGCCGACGGCCACCGGCTGCGGGTGTACGTGGCCTACGGCGACGAGTGGTACGGGTACTTCATGCGGCGGCTGGCCGAGCGTCCGGCGAACCTGGTGTTCTTCGCCCGCTCGCTGCTCGGCCGGGGCTGACCGGCAGCACCACCGAAGCGGGGCCGACCGGGCGATTCGCCCGGTCGGCCCCGCTTCGTCTCCGCCTCCGCTGAGCCTTTCGGTCTATTCCGATGGCGCGATGGCCGAGACCAACTGCTGCAAACCGAACGCCGGCGGCTACCTCCGTCCCCACTTCAATTCTGGATCAACAAAGAGATCACCAATCAGTTCATGAATCCGCCCATCAATCATTTCAGGGTTTCAAAACCGCTCATCATCGATTCCATAATCGCAATGCGGATCGCAACTCGTCCACGATTGCCCGAATCGCGCCGGACATCGGATGGAGCAGCGCGAAGCCTCGACGTTAGGCCGATTGTGTCGGCTTACCACACCGCCTCCGATTCGCCGGAGAACGGACGGCGGCCGTCGCTGAGGCGAACGGCAGACACCCGCCCCGGCGTTGGGCCGACGCCCCCGTCGTACCTCCCGGAGCCCCTTCGAGTGATCAACCTCTCGGCAACCGCGGGGGCCTCCGGCGGCCGAGGATCGACGTGCTGACCACCACGTGGGCACCACGCTCGACGTTGAGGCCGAACGCGGTCGTTACGACCTGGTATCGCGGTCTGCCAAACGGGTGATCATTTTCATGCCGCGGAACACGCCGAACAGCCCTCCGCCTTGCCGCCGGTTGCCGCACGCCTCGGAAAACCGGCTGCATAAGGGCTCGCCGGTACGGTGAGTGACGATTTCCTGATCAACTACTCACGCATGTCTTACCACCTCAGCGAGGTTTTTGGAATCTCCAAAAGGTGGACTTCGCCGGGTAACCTGACTCCCAAGTAATTCTTAGCCCCACGATCGGAGGCGCTGTGGGCGCGGCCGGTGCAACACTCGGCGAGTACACCGAAAAACAATTATCAAATCTATGCGATTCGGTCGGGATCGCAGATTCAACCCCTCTCGCCATGCTGGCAAAACTACTCGGAAAAGAAAATTCGAGACCACTGTCGATGGTCCCGGCATGGCCGTCGGACGTCGCCGACGACCACACTCCCGCCGAATTCTCACTGGCCGTCGACAACAGCGGGCGATGCCGCATCCGCATGCTCGGCGAGACGCCGCCGAGCGGCGGGTCGAGCCTCGACCCCGGTGCCGCGGTCGCCCTGCTCGAAGAGCTCGCGGAGACCTACGGGCTTCCGCTGGACCGGTTCAACGCCGTCCGGGACCTGTTCCTCCCGGAGGACCCGTCCGGCCAGTTCACCCTGTGGTTCTCCTTCATCTTCGCCCCCGACGGCCCGCCTGCGATCAAGGTGTACTTGAACCCGCTGGTGAGCGGCCGGGAGCGTTCGGGCGAACTCGTCGCCGAGGGCCTCTCCAGGCTGGGTCTCACCGGCGCCTACGACACGATCCGGGAGAACGCGCTGCTGCGCGGCGAACTCGACCAGTTCACGTTCTTCGCCGTGGACATCTCGGACAGCCCGCAAGCCCGCGTGAAGGTGTACCTGAGCCACCACGCGGCGACCGCGGAGGCGGCGGCGCGGGCCGCCAAGGCCGTGCCGGGCGTCGACCCGCAGCAGGTGATCGACTTCTGCCGGCACACCGGCGGCGACGCGGACTACTTCGAAGGCCGGCCGCTGATCTCCAGCTACGCGTTCTCCGGCGACGACACCGCGATCCCCAGCAACTACAGCATCTACGTCCCCATCCGCAGCTACGTGCCCGACGACGAGGTCGCGCGGGAGCGGGTGTGGCGGGCGCTTCGGCACCAGGGACTGGACACCGCGATCTTCGAGCAGGCGCTCTCGGCGGTCGCCCCGCGCCCCCTGGGCGACGGCGCGGGACTGCTGGCGCACACCTCGTTGCGGATCGGCGGCTCCCACTCGGGGGTCACGCTGTACCTCTCCTCGGAGGCCTACCAGAGCCCGTCGTACCCGCCGCGGTAACGCCCCTGCCCCGCACCGCACTCCCGAGCCCTGCACCCAGGGCCGCGCCCTGCCTTGAGGAGTCACCATGCTGGACTTCCCGACCACCCTGTCCGCCGTCGTCAAGCCCGCCCCCGCGCTGTCCCGCGAGGAGCGGGAACGCGAGATCGAGCGGGCCGGGTACAACCCGTTCAAGATCGACGCCCGCACCGTGAGCGTCGACTTCCTCTCCGACTCCGGCACCGGCGCGCTGTCCACCGCGCAGCGCGCCGCCGCCGAGCAGGCCGACGAGAGCTACGCCTGCTCGTCGAGCTGGTACAGATTCGAGGAATCGGTACGTGATCTGGTGCCGTACCGGCACGTCTTCCCCGTGCACCAGGGCCGCGCCGCCGAACGCGTCCTGTTCTCCTCGCTGCTCTCGCCGGGCCAGATCAGCATCAGCAACACCCACTTCGACACCACGCGCGCCAACGTGGAGATCGCCGGTGGCCGCGCGCTGGACCTCCCGTGCCCCGCCTCCTCGGACCTGGACTCGGAGTTCCCGTTCAAGGGCGACATCGACCTGGGCGCGCTGGAGCGGACGCTGTCCGGACCGGAGGGCTCGAAGGTCGGCATCGTGCTGATGACGATCACGAACAACGGGCTGGGCGGGCAGCCGGTCTCGCTGGCGAACATGACGGCGGCGGCTGAGATCGCCCGCCGCCACGGCGTGCCGTTCTGGCTGGACGCGGCGCGCTTCGCGGAGAACGCGTGGCTGATCACCCGCCGGGAACCGGGCTACTCGCACTGGGATCCGCGCGACGTGGCGCGGCGCGAGTTCGCCCTCGCCGACGGCTGCATGATCAGCTTGAAGAAGGACGGCCTCGGCCACGCCGGCGGCCTGCTGGCCATGCGCGACGACGCGTTGGCCGAACGGTGCAAGGCGCTGGTGATCGCGGGCGAAGGCTTCGTCACCTACGGCGGGATCTCCGGGCGGGACCTGGAAGTCGTGGCGCAGGGCCTGCGGGAGGTGACCGACCCGCAGCACCTGGCGGGCCGGGAGAGCGCCGCGGCGCTGCTGGCGGAGCTGTCGCACCAGGCCGGGGTGAGCACGGTGCGCCCGTCCGGGATGCACGCCATCTACCTCAACGCGGGGCGGCTGCTCACGCACCTCACACCCGCCGAGTTCCCCGGTCACGCCTTGGCCTGCGAGCTCTACCGGCGCGGCGGAATCCGGGCGGCGGAGCTCGGTTCGCTCTACCTCGGCGGGCTCGACGACGACCTCCGGCTGCGCGAGCCGGCGCCGTTCGAACTGATCCGCCTGGCCATCCCGCGGCGCTCCTACGACGAGACGCACCTGCGCTTCGTCGGCTCGGTCCTGGACGACATCGCCAAGGAACCCGAACAGGTCCCCGGCTACCGCCTCACCGAGGCCCCGCCCCTCCTGCGCCACTTCGACTGCAGGCTGACCCCCCTGCCCAACTGACCCGCACCGCACCGTGAAACCGAGAACGGGGCAGGACGCGACCGTCCTGCCCCGTTCCGCACGTCAGCGGGTCAGCCGCCCGCGGCGGCGAGGTCCCGCTGCAGCAGCGCGTGCTTCACGAGCGTGACGAGCACCTTCTTGCTGGATTCCCGGTCCCGCGCGTCGCAGAACATGATCGGGGTGTCGGGACCCATCGCCGATGCGGCGCGGACCTCCTCCTCGGTGTAGCTGAACTCCGTGTCGTCGAAGCAGTTCACCGCGACGACGAACGGGATTCCGCGCCGTTCGAAGAAGTCGATGGACGGGAAGCCCATCGCCAGTCGACGGGTGTCCAGCAGCACCACCGCGCCGATGGCGCCGGTGGACAGCTCCGTCCACAGCGAACCGAACCGGGCCTGGCCCGGGGTGCCGAACAGGTACAGCACGATCTCCTGCGAGATCGTGATGCGCCCGAAGTCCAGCGCCACCGTGGTGGTCCGCTTCATCTCCATACCGGTGAGGTCGTCGACGCCGACGCTCGCCTCGGTCATTTCCTCTTCGGTGCTCAGCGGCGTGATCTCGCTGACCGATCCGATGAAGGTCGTCTTGCCCACGGCGAACCCGCCCGCGACGACCAGCTTCACCGAATCGGGCATCACGGGTGGTGCGCCGTCAGAGCCTGTTGAGTCCGGCAAGCACTGCCTCCAAAATGTCTCGATCGCGCGGTTGCACCATGCGGGAACGCGCCAGTGATCCGTGTTCGAGCAGGTCGGAACAGAGCACCCGGATGACGCCCAGGGGGAGCTTCAACGAGGCGGACAGTTCCGCGATGGATTGCGGCGCTCCGCACCGTTGCAGGATCGCCTCGTGTTCGGGCGTCTCCGCCGCTCCGCGTCCGGAGTCGGCGAGCGTCGCGACGACCTGGGTCGCCCGGTCAAGGTTGAGGGCCGCGTCCGGGGTACGGCCGCCGGTCAGCGCGTACGAGCGCACCATCCGGCCGGCGTCGTCGTCGTACCACGCGTCGGAGTCGGGCGCGGTCAATGCTTCTCCGCACCGACCGGGTTGCGCGCGCCCTTGCCGAGCCGCTCACCCACGTTCTTGATCAGACGCCGCATCTCGTACTGCAGCTGCTCGGCGTCGACGCTGCGGCCCGCGACGACCAGCACGGAGTTGCGCGGGTCCACGGCCAGCACGTACATGGACTGGCTCTCGGTGGCGAGCAGGTTCATGTCGATGTCCCCGCCCTCCAGCTCGTGGCTGAGCGCCTTGCTCGTGGCGCGCAGCGTGCCGCAGGCGGCCGAGATCTTGTCCGCCCGGTCCTGGTCGAGGTTCTTCGAGAACGCGGCGGGCAGACCATCGTGGGTCAGCACCAGGGCGTGCAACGTGTCGGGCACGTTGTCCAGCATCTGGTCGAGGAGCCAGGCCAGGTCGAGGTCCGGCTTCCTGGAGTTCATCACGTCGTTCACGCTTTCCTCACTGCACGTCGTCGTCGGAATTGGGCTTGTCGCCGGAGTCGTCGCGCGACTTCCTGTCGGCGTTGAAGAAAGTCATCAATCCCGGCGCGAACTCCGGCTTGCTCTGCCGGTCGGTCGGCTCGTCCTCGCCGAACCCGGCAGGCAGATCGGCGTAGGGAACCCGCTGCGGTAGCGGAGGTCGGTCCATGTCCTTCCCTTCCGCGCTCGGGCGCGGCGCTGCGTCGGCCTTCGGCTCCTCGCGCACGACCGGTTCCGCCACCGCGGTGCTGCCGGCCGCCGAGGGCACCCTGGTCGGCAGCGGCTGCGCGGGTGCGGCGGCCTTCGCCACCGGCACGTCGCCGCTCCACGAGTCGCGGCGTTCCTCGTCGTCCTCGGTGACCAGGTGCGCCTGCGGGATGAAGATCTCGGCCCGCACGCCCTGGTAGATCGAGGTGCCGAACTCGACGACCCACTCGTTGCGCTCGGCCAGCTGGGCGACGGTGAACAGGCCGAGCTGCTCACCGCGGTCACCGAGCCGCACCAGCGCGGCGAATCCGGGCGGGGCCTTCATCGTCTCGTTGGCGCTGTTGCGCGCCTCCGGGGTCATGCCGACGCCGCGGTCGGAGATCTGCACGACCAGCCCGCTGCCCACGGACACGGCCTCCACGTGCACGTCCGTGCCGGGCGGCGAGAACGAGGCGGCGTTGGCGAACAGCTCGGCGAACATGCGCAGCATGTCGCCGATCACCGACGGGGTCACGCCCACGCTGGGCACGTGGCCCAGCCGCAGCCGGTCGTGGTGCTTGGTCTCGGCGGCGGAGGCGCGCAGGATCTCGGTGAGGTCGCGCGGCCTGCTCCAGCGGCGGCCGGGGGCTGCGCCGCAGAGCACGAGCTGGTTCTCCACCACGTGCCGCGCCTGGGTGACGGACTCGTCGAGCGCGAACAGCGCGCCGAGGCGGTCCGGGTCCTCCTCGTTCTGCAGCAGCGCGTCGAGCCGCTGCGGCAGCGGCCCGAGCGCGGACTGCACGCGGCGGGTCTGTCCGATGTAGAAGGTGAGGGCGCCCTGCTGGGTGTCGGCCTCGTTGATCGCCGCCTGCAGCGCTTCCTGCTGGAACGCGCGGAACGCGTCGGCGACCTGACCGATCTCGTCGTTGCCGTAGCCCTGCAGCGCGGACGAGTCGACCTCGACCCGGTCGCCGGCCCGCACCCTCGTCATCATCGACGGCAGGGTCTTCTCGGCGAGTTCGCGGGCTTCCGCGCTGAGTCGCTGCAGACGGGGCAGCAGCGAGCCGTCGATGACCGAGCGGTACCGGCGGCGCGTCCAGAAGAAGAAGCCGAGTGCGAACAGACCGGCCGCGATCGCACCGGCGACGGCGGTGGTGATGGCGTTGTCACCGTTGGCCACTGCCTCGGTGGAGACCTGGTCGGCCTGGTCCCGGGTGAGCGCGGTGAGTTCGCCGCCGACGGCGTCGGTGAGGCGCCGCCACTCCGCCAGCGACACGCCCGCTTCACCCGGGTCCGCCCATTCGCCCTGCTGCAGCAGCTTGTTCTCCGCGATGACCAGCTGCGCCCACTCGGGGGAGGCCACCATCCGCTCGTAGCGCTCGCGCACCGCGGGCTTGAGGTAGGAGACGTTCTTCTCCAGCTCGGTGTGGTACGACCCGTTCTGCTGGATCAGCTGCAGGTGCTGGTCCGCGGAGAGCTGACCGGTGGTGAGCGCCGTGGAGATCAGCGCCGATTCCCGCGACATCAAGTCGGTGGAGCGGAACAGCGCGGTCGCGGCGATACCGCCCTGGGAGGCGTCGGTGTCCGGCACGATCCGGGACTGGACGTCGAACAGCTCGGTCGCGATCGTGAAGACGTTGTTGTAGTAGTCGGTGAGCTCGGGGGACGAGATCTGCCCCGCGGCCAGCCGGGAGCGGATCTGCGGGAGCTTGCCGAGTTCGGTGGTCAGCTGTTCGACCGGCAGGGCGATCTCGGCGGGCGCGGAGCTCAGCGCCGACTCGATCGTCTGGTTCAGGTCGCCGACCGCGGCGTCGGTCCGGGCCTGCTGCTGCTGCAGCGCGGTCTGGTCCCCGCCGGCGCCGTTGGCCAGCAGTTCCTGGCTGAGCTGGCGTTCGGTCTGGACCGCGTCCAGCGCCGTGACGGCGGGCAGGGAGACCTGGCGCACGCCGGATGCGATCAGTCGCGTGTAGACACCGTCGGTGATGAACGACGCGCACCAGACGAGCCACAGCACCAGCACGACGATCCAGGGGATCGTGACCGCCAGGGTCAGGCTGGATCGGATCGATCTTTCCGACGTGCTCTGAAGTTCACCAGGTGGCTTGGTGATGTTGTCGGGATCTGTTGTGCTCACAGCGCTCCACGTTGTCGGTCATCTGACGTGGTGTGTTGAGGAGGCGTGCGTGTCCCTGCGGGCGCGGCCTGCGGCGCCGGACTCTTCCAGCCGACTGGAATCAGGCAGGAGGTCTCGCCGATGGATGGCCTGTACAGGCGTCTTCCCGGGGACACGGCTCCTTCCGCACACCGTCGTCTTCCGCTCCTGCCGAGCACGAGCGGAAGTGCATTCCCCCCTGCGCGAGGCACTTTATCGGAAGATGATCAGGGTGTCGGCGTTCGGCCCCGGAGTCGTTCCCCACTTCCGCAACGGCGCATGTCACGGAGCGTTTTCACTTGCGAGGGCAGCGAAAACACCGTGATCGCCACAACCCGACGGGCGGGTCAGGAGTGAGTGGACCCGAGACCACGAGGACCAACGAGACCACGTTGTTGCGATCCGTGACCGACGAACACGGACGGCGGTGGGCCGAATGGACCCGCAAATCCGCCGAAAAGCGCCGCGCAGATCCTCGGCCACCTGCGCGGTTCTTTTCCACCTGCCGCAGAGGGGAATGCGACGCGGTTTTCGAACCACTCGATCAGCCGACTGCGGGACGCACCGGAGCAGGCGCCGGCCGGCCCCGCGGCCACCCGGTCGGCCGTTCCGGATCGATGCCGCGCACCGCCGCCGCGAGGTGCCCGTCCGGACGCACCAGCAGCAGCCCCGGCCGCCGCGCGAGATCGCGCACGGTCGCTGAATCGGTTCCGCGCAACGCGGGCCGGTCGGCGGGAATCACGACCTGCCGCGCACGCCACGGCCCGGCCCGCGACCTCCTGACCGGACCGCGACGGGCGCAGGCTCACGCCCGGCGCAGCGGAACGATCCGCCACCAGGTGACGCAGCGCCAGGCCCACTCCAACGGCCCCTGCCGGAAGTGCGCGAGCCACAACCTGCTCCACAGCAGCTGCACCGCGAGGATTCCCACTGCCAGCAGCAGCATCACGCCGTACGCGCTGGAGTCGCGCAGCCCGATCAGCCCGCCCAGCGCGAGCACCAGCAGGGTGGCCGTGACGTAGTTCGTCAGCGCCATCCGGCCCAGCGGTTCCAGCACACCGCCCAGCACCCGGCGCAGCGGGGTGCGCAGCAGCAGGAGCAGTCCGGTGACGTAAGCGGCGGCCAGGCAGAGCCCTGCGACACCGGAGCTGGTGGTGAAACCGGCCTCCAGCGGCCGCTGCTCCTGCACGATCAGCGCGGGGACGGCACCGGCCAGCGACACCGCGAACACCGCGCCGAGCTGCCACCCGAGCCGGGGCAGCCGCTGCGGCACTCCGAACTGGGCGAGCGCGAATCCGAACACGAGCAGCCCCGGAACCGACAGCAGCCCGCCGCCGAAGCAGGCCGTGGTGCCGCCGATCAGCCCCGCGCCGATCACCAGGTTCACCCAGCGGCTCGCCCAGCTCAGCGGCAGCAGGAGGAGCAGCCCGAACACCGCGTACGGCGTCAGCGCCTCACCGGGGTGCAGGAACGCGTGCCCCACCCCGAGCACCAGCAGCGCCAGCAGCCGGCGGGCCAGCAGCACCCGCGGCCGCGCGGAGCGATTCGCGGCGCTCGTGAGGAACAGTCCGAACCCCACGCCGAACAGCAGCGAGAAGATGGGGAAGAACCGCTGCTGGACGAACAGGTCCAGCAGGTGCGGTATCGGAAGCCGCTGGAGGTCGAGGGTCCCCGTCATCATCATGGCGGGCGGGATGTTGACGAAGAGGATTCCGCACAGCGCCATGCCGCGCACCGCGTCGAGCTCACCGATCCGCGGCGCGGGACGCGCTTCGGCGTCCGGTGGTGTGCGGTCGGGGCGGACGATCTCGGCTTCAGGCATGGCGTCGCTTTCGTGCGGATGAGCTGACCGCCGGGGTGCGTCCCCGGCTCGACACCCATCCTCGACCGCCACCGCAGCACCGCGGATCGGTCATCAGGCCGCGCGCACCGGCCGTTCAGCCGAGTTCGTTCGAGTCCTGTTCGGACTTCGGCGGCCGCCCGCGCCGGGCGGGACCGCCCGCGTCCGACGGGAGCCGACCGGCATCGGCCAGCGCCCGCCGCAGCACGAACTCGATCTGCGCGTTGGTGCTGCGCAACTCGTCCTGCGCCCACCGGGCCAGCGCATCGTGGATCGCCGGGTCCAACCGGAGGAGAAAACCCTTCCGTGCGGCCATGTCCCGCCTCAGTGATCGTTCCAGCAGAGCACTACAACCTCGTTCTTCCCCCAGCGAACCCGCTCGGCGGGCGGCGAAGCCACGCCTGCCTTGCGGCCGAAGGCCGTGCCTAGCGGCGAAGCCGTGCCTTGGGCGGCGAAGCAAGCCTGCCTTGCGGCGAAGCCGTGCCTGTATGTGCGAAGCACATAGCCCACGTCCCAAAGCCGACCACCCGCGGGTTCTCAGCTTCCTTCTCGCGAGGACAGCTTTTTCCCTCGTGGCGGAGCCACTCGGGAAAAAGATCCCGCAGCGAGAAGGAAGCTG
>NZ_JBSFWJ010000109.1:0-13983 GCF_053592695.1 Saccharopolyspora sp. NPDC002578
CGTCGGCGTCGAGTCCTGCCGGGGCGGCGAGCAGGTCGATCAGCGGCTCCCCGACGGCGACGAGCAGCTGCCGCAACGGTGCTCCCGGGCTCGCCCAGCGAGAAGGACGCTGAGGTTCCGCCACCCGACCACCCGACCAAACCGAAGACGGCCAATCAGTAAAAGGGAAGTCGGGGGTCGAGGGGTTGGTTCCACCAGGTTTCGCGCACCCACGAGTGCGCCGGGTCGTCGCAGATCAGCCACGCCCGGTTCGGCGAGGGCCCGGCCATGACGTTGAGGTAGTACATGTCGTAGCCGGGCACCGCCATCGACGGCCCGTGCCAGCCGTCGGGGATCAGCACGACGTCTCCGCTGCGCACTTCCGCCAGCACGTCGGTGTCCCGGCCCGGCCCGGACGGGTACACCCGCTGGTAGCCGATGCCTTCGCCGCCGCTTCCGGCGTCGATCTCGAAGTAGTAGATCTCCTCCAGCCGGGATTCGCCGTCGCGTTCGGTGTCGTGCTTGTGCGGCGGGAACGACGACCAGTTCCCCGCCGGGGTCAGCACTTCCACCGCGATCAGCCGGTCGGCTTCGAACACGTGCGCCGCGCCGAAGTTGTTCACCTGCCTGCTGGCCTGTCCCGCACCGCGCAGCTCGACCGGCACCTCGGACGCCGCGCCGTAGCGCGCGGGAAGGCGGCGAGCGCACTTGGCGCCCGTCAGCGCGAACCGGCCACCGGCCGCGCTGCGGATCCGCACCCGCGCGTCCCTGGGCGCGTAGGCGAAATCGGTGACACCGCGGAACACGCCTTCGCGCCCGGCGAGCTCGAACACCACGACCTCGCCGTCACCGTCCTCGCACCGGACGGTGCACCCGCCGGCGAGCGGGAGCACGATCCATTCGCCGTCGCCGGTGCGGAACTCGTGCTCCGCTCCGGCTGCGAGCTTCAGCACGCGCAACGACGAGAACTCCCACCCGGCGGTGTCCGGGTCGACGTGCACCGCGTGCTCGCCGCGTGCCGCGGCCCCCGCGGGCAGGTGGAAACGCTTGTCCGCCACCACTTCCTCCTCCGTCCTTGTTGTCCGGGAGCTCCGGATCGCGGTCGTCCGGCGGTCACAGCAGTCCGGCAGCGGTGTCCACCGCCGCGGCCACGTCCCCGTCGGGTGGGTAGAGCAGGCTCCGGCCGACGACGAGGCCTTGCACGTTCGGCAGCCGCAACGCCGTCCGCCAGCGGTCGAACGTCGCGTCCTGATCGGCGGACACCTCACCGCCCAACAGCACCGTCGGCAGCGTCGTGGTGGCCATGACCTGCCCGATCCGTTCGATGTCGTCGACCACCGGCACCTTCAGCCAGGTGTAGGCCGAGGTGCCGCCCAGCCCGGCGGCGATCGAGAGGGACCGGGTCACGGCCGCCGCGGACAGGTCGTTGCGCACCTCGCCGTCGACGCGGCGGGACAGGAACGGCTCGACCATCGCCATCAGGCCGCGTTCGGCGAGATCGTTGACGGCCCGCGCGGCGCCGCACATCGTCTCCAGCGAGCCCGGATCGGCGTAGTCGAGGCGCAGCAGCAGCTTCCCGCCGTCGAACCGCAGCCGTTCGATGTCCTGCGCCCGGTGCCCGGTGAACCGGTCGTCCAGCTCGAAGGCCGAGCCCGCCAACCCGCCCCGGTTCATCGAACCGATCACGACCTTGTCCTCCAGCGCCCCGAGCAGCAGCAGGTCCTCCAGCACGTCGGACGTGCCGAGCACGCCGTCCACTCCGGGCCGCCGCAGCGCCGTGCACAACCGCCCGAGCAGGTCCGCGCGATTCGCCATCGCCAGCGCGTCACCCCCGGCGCCCAGCGCGCCGCGCGCGGGGTGGTCCGCCGCGATGATCAGCAGTCTGCCGCTCGCCCCGAGCAGCGGCCTGCGCCGCCGGGCCGCGGCCGCTTCCCGGATCGCCTCCGGGCGGGTGGCGCGGACCCGCGTGAGATCAGCAATGTCCACAGTGGACATGATTTCCCCCCTTCACCCTGGCCGCTCAACCCGAGACGCCGGGGCGGTCGACGGCGAGCAGGGACTCGATCTCGTGCGCGTAGGGCATCGCCGCCGAACAGGCGAGCCGCGACGCCACCAGCGCCCCTGACGCGTTGGCGAACCGCATCGTGCGCGCCGGCCCCCACTCCGCGAGCAGCCCGTGACACAACGCGCCGCCGAACGCGTCGCCGGCGCCGAGCCCGTTGACGACCTCGACCGGAACCGGCGGCGCCACCACCTCGGCGGCGGCGGTGCGCGCGAGCACTCCCGCCGGCCCCTGCTTGACCACCGCCAGCTCCACGCCGGCCGCCAGCAGCGCGTCCGCCGCGGCGTCCGGATCGCGGGTGCCGACTGCTCGTTCGCACTCGTCGAGGTTGCCGACCGCCACGGTCGCGAACCGCAGCGCCCGCCGGTACCAGGAGGTCGCCTCGTCGTGATCGGCCCAGAACATCGGGCGCCAGTCCAGGTCGAACACGGTGTGCCCGCGCCGGGCCCGATGTTCCAGCGCGGCCAGCGTCGCCGACCGGCTCGGCTCTTCCGCGAGCCCGGTTCCGGTGATCCAGAAGATCCGCGCCCGGGCGATGGCGTCCAGGTCGAGCTCCCCGGAGCGGATCTCCAGATCCGGCGCCTTGGGATATCTGTAGAAGTACAGCGGGAAGTCGTCGGGCGGGAACAGCTCGCAGAAGGTCACCGGCGTCGGATAGCGCTCGACGGGCGTGACCCAGCGGTCGTCCACGCCGAACTCGCGCAACGCCCGGTGCACGTACTCGCCGAACGGATCGGCGCCGGTCCGGCTGATCACCGCGGTCGCCCGGCCGAGCCGGGAGGCCGCGACCGCGACGTTCGTGGCCGACCCGCCGAGGTACTTGCCGAACGTCTCCACCTGCGACAGCGGCACGCCCGTCTGCAGCGGGTACACGTCGACCCCGATGCGGCCCATGGTGATGACGTCGAACGCGATGCCCATCAGTTCTGACCTCCGAACGGGACTAGGAGCGGAATCGGCACGGAGCCGGGGAATTCCTGGAAGTCGCCGCACGGCCCGGCGACGGCCGGAATTCCGGAGGCGAAGGGGTTCTCGGGCACCGGCGAGTCCGCCGGTGGGGCGATCGAGGGGTCGAGCCGCGGCGATCCGGATCGTCACCGAGCACCGGGGCCACGCGTTGTGATTTCGTGTCTACTCGGCCGAAATGCCGCCTGTCAATAGCATGTCCGGACATACTTACCTATGGGTGACACCCGACCTTGCTACCGTAAGGAACGTGACCTCCATGCAGCAGCGATCCCGACGCGAGGCCGGGAAGTCCACCTGGGACCCGGCCAGCCGGGTCACCGTGGACCACGCCAGCCCCGTCCCGCTGTACCACCAGGTGGCCAGCCAGATCGAGGCCGCGATCGAATCCGGCGACCTCCCGGTCGGCACCCGGCTGGACAACGAGATCGAGCTGGCGGGCCACCTCGGGCTGTCCCGGCCGACGGTCCGCCAGGCCATCGGCTCGCTGGTCGACAAGGGCCTGGTCGTGCGCAAGCGCGGCGCGGGCACCCAGGTCGTGTTCAACAAGGTGAAGCGCTCCGTCGAGCTGAGCAGCCTGTTCGACGACCTCACCGAGATCGACCGGAAACCCAGCACCTACGTGCTGGTCAACGAAGTCGAACTGGTGCCGGACGCGCTCACCGGCACCCTCGGCCTCACCCGGACCGACAGCGTGCTGCACCTGGAGCGGGTCCGCTACGCCGCCGGGGAGCCGATCGCGCGGATGAACAACTTCCTGCCCGCGGAGCTGATCCACCCCTCGACCGACTCGCTGATCGAGCGCGGGCTCTACCAGCTGCTGCGCGGCGCGGGCGTGCCGCTGCACGCCGCGCGCCAGACGATCGGCGCCCGCGTGGCGACCAAGCAGGACGCCGAGCTGCTCGACGAACCCGAGGGCGCCGCGCTGCTAACGATGGAACGCACCACCTACGACCAGTCCGGGCGGATCGTCGAGTACGGCTCGCACGTGTACCGCGCCTCCCGCTACTCCTTCGACCTCTCCCTCCGCGGCGACATCTGAGCGCGCCCCGCCGCCACGCCGCACCGCTGCCGATCACGCGCGCCGCTCGACCGCGCCTTCCTCGCCACCCCGGCCGAGTGACGCGGGCCCGCATCCGCGCACGGACTCCGAATCACCCGGACCTGCGCGGATTCACCGTCACGGCGACTTTCCGCGAATCATCCGTACGTAAGTATGTCAGGACCAAGTCTTGACAGGGCCGGGCCAGCCGGTGAAAACTACGGACACGGAGATCGGCGTCACAGTCGGCGCTCACGCGCACCTCGACCAGCACACCTCTTCGCTCCGCGGTTCCGCCCGCGCGAAATTCTCCGGGCCACGAACGGACATCCGCACCGGCTCCTCCGGTGCCGCAGATTCGGACTTCCGCCGCGACGCGGCAGCACAAGGAGATTTCGATGAGCAACGGCAATGCGGCCGAGGGACGGCTGCGGGTCGGTTCGGCGCCGGACTCCTGGGGCGTCTGGTTTCCCCAGGACGAGCGGCAACCACCCTGGGAGCGCTTCCTGGACGAAGTGGCCGAGGCCGGGTACCGGTGGGTCGAACTCGGCCCGTACGGCTACCTGCCCACCGATCCGCGGCGGCTGCGGGACGAACTCGCCCGGCGGGAGCTGACCCTGTCGGCGGGCACCTGCTTCACCGCGTTCCACCGCGGCGACGTCTGGGACGAGATGTGGGCGCACGTCCGCGAAGTCGCCGGGCTCACCGCGGCGCTCGGAGCCGGGCACCTCGTGGTCATCCCCGAGATGTGGCGCGACCAGGCCAGCGGCGAACAGCTCGAGGACCGCGCGCTCGACGACGACGCGTGGCGCTCGCTGGGCGCCGGCATCGACCGGCTCGCCAGAGCGGTGCACGAAGAATTCGGGCTGGGACTGCGGTTCCACCCGCACGCCGACAGCCACGTCGACACCCAGCCGAACGTGGAGCGGTTCCTGGAGATGACCGATCCCGACCTGGTGAAGTTGTGCTTGGACACCGGGCACATCTCCTATTGCGGCGGGAACAACCTGGAGCTGATCGAGAAGTACCCGAGCCGCATCGGCTACCTGCACCTCAAGCAGGTGGATCCGCGGGTGCTGGCCGGGGTGCGGGACGAGGACCTGCCGTTCGGCCCGGCGGTGCGGCGCGGCGTGATGTGCGAGCCGCCGAACGGGGTTCCGGAACTGGAACCGATCATCCAGGCCACCGGAGATCTCGACGCCGACCTGTTCGCCATCGTCGAGCAGGACCTCTACCCGTGCGACCCGGAGGTACCGCTGCCCATCGCGCGACGCACTCGGGACTTCCTGACCCGTTGCGGAGCGGGCACCGGCTGAGGGTTCCCGTCGGCCCGGGAATGGTTGCTGCGCCGCGAGATCCGTCACCGCGCCACCGATGATCACCGACCAGTCCACTGTGGACCGACTGCTGATCGACCCCGCAACCGGCCTGCCAGGCGCTGTCGCCCGTCCTGCGTGGAGCAGGATGACAGCACGCCGCGAGACGGGCATTCACCCCGTCAGCGGCACTATCGACACCGGCCGAGTTCGGCCACGAGGAAGACGGCCGACGAATCCGGCCGCGCGGTGAGAACTGAGAGGCCGATGGTGGCGAAAACGCTCTCGAACGACGGGCCCGGCGGCCCGACCGATGCCGCCGCGGTGCGCAAGGCCAAGCGCTTCATCCTGCTGGTCGCGGTGATCTCCGCGCTGGGTGGTGCGCTGTTCGGCTACGACACCGGCGTGATCTCCGGTGCCTTGCTGTTCATGACGCCGCAGTTCGGGCTCACCCCGTTCCTGGAAGGCCTGGTCACCAGCGCGCTGCTGATCGGCGCCGCCGCGGGTGCGCTGTTCGGCGGCCGGATCGCCGACCGCGCCGGGCGACGGCCGCTGCTGATCGGCACCGCGGTGGTGTTCGTGGTGGGCACGCTCGGGTCGGCGTTGACCCCGGACGTCCCGATCCTCGTGCTCTCCCGCGTGGTGCTGGGAATCGCGGTGGGCGCCGCATCGGTGGTGGTGCCGCTCTACATCTCGGAGATGGCGCCCGCACACGTGCGCGGCAGCCTCGTCACGTTCAACGGTCTGATGATCGTCACCGGGCAGCTGGCGGCCTACATCGTGAACGCGCTGCTAGCGGAGGCGGGCGCGTGGCGCTGGATGCTCGGCCTCGCGACCATCCCGGCGGTGCTGCTGGGCGTGGGCATGGTGTTCTTGCCGGACAGCCCCCGCTGGTACGCGAGCAAGGACCGGTTCGACGAAGCCCGCGGCGTGCTGCACCGGGGCCGCTCGCACGACGAGGCCGAACGGGAACTCGCGCAGATCACCGCGGCCAACGAGCAGGAGTCCGCGGCCCGCGGCTGGCGGGAACTGCGGTCGCGGTGGCTGCGCAGGCTGTTCTTCATCGGCATCGGGCTGGCGGTGGTGCAGCAGATCACCGGCGTGAACACGATCATCTACTTCGCGCCGATGCTGTTGACGCAGACCGGCCTGGGCGAGGTCGCCTCCATCGTGGCGACCATCTCGATCGGCGTCATCTCGGTGCTGGCCGCGCTCGTCGGTCTGCTGCTGATGGACCGCGTGGGCAGGCGACCACTGCTGATCACCGGGCAGGTCGGGGTGACCGGGTGCCTGGTGCTGCTGGGCCTCGCGTTCCTGCTGCCCGCCGGGGCGACCTGGGTCAGCTACCTGACCCTCGGCCTGATGGTCGTCTACATGGCGTTCCAGCAGAGCAGCGTCAGCACCGTGACCTGGCTGATGATCACCGAGCTGTTCCCGCTGAAGATCCGCGGGTTCGCGATGGGCATCGCGGTGCTGGTGCTGTGGTTGACGAACTTCGTGGTGGCGCTGGTGTTCCCGCCGATGGTGGCGACGCTCGGCGGCAGCGCGACCTTCTGGGTGTTCGCGGCGCTGGGCGTCGGGTCGCTGGTGTTCAGCGTGCGGCTCGTGCCGGAGACGAAGGGCCGCAGCCTGGAGGAACTGGAAGCGGACATGCGGCTGCGCTACGCGTAGCGCAGGACCCGGACGAAGGGACGACGATGCGGTTAGGACTGATCGGCACCGGCCGGATCGGCACCATGCACGCCCGCACCCTGCTGAACGTGGACGGCGTGACCGACCTCCGGATCACCGATGCCTTGCCCGAACGCGCGAGCCGGCTCGCCGACGAACTCCGATCCGAAGGCTGGGCGGCCGAAGCCGCAGGCACCTCCGACGACCTCTACTCCGGCGGGGTGGACGCCGTGGTGATCACCGCGGCCACCCACGCGCACGCCGCGCTGATCCACGCGGCCCTGGACCGCGAAGTGCCGGTGTTCTGCGAGAAACCCGTAGCGCTGGACGCGCCCGGCACCCGCGAGGTCGTCGAGCACGACGAGGCGGTGCGCACTCCGCTGCAGATCGGGTTCCAGCGCCGCTACGACGCGGGATACCGCGCGGCGCGCGACGCGATCCGCAGCGGACGGCTCGGCTGGCTGCACACGCTCCGCGCGGTCACCGGGGACCAGGACCCGCCGCCCGCGGAGTACATCGCCACGTCCGGCGGACTGTTCCGGGACTGCAGCATCCACGACTTCGACGTGCTGCGTTGGATCACCGGCCGCGAGGTCGTCTCGGTGTACGCGCGGGGCGCCAACCGGGGCGCCGACTTCTTCGCCGCAGGCGATGACGTGGACACCGGCGCGGCGTTGCTGGAGTTCGACGACGGGTTGCTGGCCACGGTCACCGCCACCCGCTACAACGGCGCGGGGCACGACGTGCGGCTGGAGGTCTGCGGCTCGCGGGACGCGGTGTTCGTCGGCAACGACGACCGCGCACCGCTGCCGTCGGCCGAACAGGGCGTGACGTGGCCGTCGGCCGAGCCGTACCGCACGTTCCTGGAACGGTTCCGCAGCGCCTACGTCGCGGAGCTCACCGAGTTCGTCGAGGTCGCCGCGGGCCGCAGACCGAATCCGTGCACCGCCGCCGAGGCGCTGGAGGCGCTGTACGTGGCCGAGGCCTGCGACCTGTCCCGCCGGACGGGGCGGCCGGTGACCATCGAGGAGGTGCGCGGCTGAGTCGCCGGACGATCGGCGCGGGGCTCCGGGCGCACGAGCGCTTTCACCGCGCCCTCCGGTGCTGTATGCAAGGCCCGTGACGAATGTGGTGCTGGGGCCGATCCTCCGCTACACCGACGACACGTCGGCGACGGTGTGGCTGGAGCTGGACGCGGCCTGCACGGTCGAAGTGCTCGGCAACGCCGTCGACACCTTCCAGGTCGGCGGGCACCACTACGCCCTCGTCCCGATCCGCGGCCTGCTGCCCGGCACGTCGACGCCGTACGACGTGCGGGTGGACGGCACGCCGGCCTGGCCGGTCCCCGGCGACACGCACCCGCCGAGCCGGATCCGCACAGTGCCGCGCGGGGCGAAGGCCCGGCTGCTGTTCGGGTCGTGCCGGTTCGGACCGACCGAGGACGCCGCACGGCGCCGCGCGCTGGGTCCGGACGCGTTGGAGTCCTGCGCACGACGGCTGATGGACGCGCCGGAGCGGCACTGGCCGGACGCCATGCTGTTCCTCGGTGATCAGGTCTACGCCGACCAGACCGCACCGCAGGTGCGCCGGGAGCTCGCGCAGCGACGCGACCTGTCCGAACCGCCCGGCGAGGAGATCGCGGACTTCGAGGAGTACACCGCGCTCTACCGGTACGGCTGGGGCGATCCGCTGGTGCGGTGGCTGCTGTCCACCGTGCCCAGCATGATGATCTTCGACGACCACGACGTCCGGGACGACTGGAACACCTCGCTGGAGTGGCGCACCGCGATGGCCGCCGAGCCGTGGTGGCGGGAGCGCCTGCTCGGCGGGCTCGTCTCCTACTGGGTCTACCAGCACATCGGCAACCTCGGCCCGGACGACCTGGAGCAGGACCCGACCTACTTGGCGGTGCTGGCGGCGGGCCGGGCCGGTGACGCGTTGCCGGTGCTGCGCGAGTTCGCGGCGGGCGCCGACATCGAACTCCGCGCGCCGCAGGCCGCGCCGGGCCAGGCCCACGGGCGGTACAAGAACGTGCGTTGGAGCTACCGCCGCGACCTCGGATCGCTGCGGTTGATCGTGCTGGACACCCGCGCGGGCCGGATCTTGGAGGGCGGCGAACGCGCGATGCTCTCCGAGATCGACTTCGCCTGGCTGCGCGCTCAACTGAGCGTCGACGCGGACGCGGCCGAGCCTGCGGGCGTGTCCGGGGACGCGGCACCCGCGGTTCGCGGCGACGCGCACGAGCACGTGGTGGTCGCGACCTCGCTGCCGTGGCTGCTGCCGCACGCCGTGCACCACCTGCAGTCCTGGAACGAGGCGGCCTGCTCCGACCGGGGGCGGTGGCCGAAGCTCGCCGAACGGATCCGCCAAGCGGGCGACCTGGAGCATTGGGCCGCGTTCCGCGCTTCCTTCGACCGGCTCACCGGGGTGCTGCGCGACGCGGCGGATCGACCGGGGACGGCTTCGGTGTCCGTGCTGTCCGGGGACGTGCACCACAGCTACCTGGCGGAGGCCGAGTTCACCCCGCCGACGCGGTCCCGCGTGGTGCAGGTGACGTGCTCACCGCTGCACAACGCCACTCCCCCGCACCTGACGGTGCCGCTGCGCATGGCCTGGTCCCGGTTGCTCACCGGCGTGTTCCGGAGGCTGGCCGGACGAGCCGGGGTTCCGCCGGTCCCGCTGCGCTGGACGAAGTCGACGGGCCCGTACTTCGGCAACATGGTCGGGCTCCTGGACGCGGACGGCGAACACGCCCTGCTCTCCCTGCAACGAGCCGACGACGACGGCGGCCTCACCACGATCCACCGCTCCCGCCTCACCTGACGATTCCTCGCCCCGGCTTCCGGTCTTCACCTCGGCAGCGGCGAAGCCGCTGATCAGCGACCACCAGACCAAACCGACCACCAGCGGGTTCTCAGCGGCTTCCTCGCGAGGACGGTGATTTCGCGGGTGGCGGAGCCACCCGAAAAATCGATCCCGCGGCGAGGGAGCCGCTGAGATTCCGCTACCCGCCCCCTGCGCGGGCCGAGATCGAAAACAGGTTCGTTCCGCTACCCGAGCACCTCGGCCGCGGAGCCGACGGCGGAGGAAACCGTGGGGAGGTAGCCGTCGGCATGGCCGGAGACGTTGGGGTGGAACGACTCCTGCAACGGGGTGCTCGGACCGTTGATCCACTCCGGATCGCCGCAGACGCCGTGCCCGTCGAAGGAGTCGCGCGGGTCGGCGTAGGCGAACCCGGCGGCCTGGGCCTGCTCGGAGATCACTTCGGCGAGCACGTCGGCACCAGCGTTGATCTGCTCCCGCTTGGCGTCGGTGAAGCCGGGGATGCCGCAGTCGCCGAGTTCGGTGATCCGCGGGTAGCCGACGACGACGATCTCCGCGTTGGGCGCGGCGGAACGGATGCCCGCGTAGGTGGCGTCGAGCTTGGCGGGCAGTTCGTCGCGGGTCTGCGCCTCCCCCTCGGCGACAGCGCCTTCGCAGGCTTCGTCGTTGCCGAGCAGGCAGTTCTGGATGACCTTGGCGAAGCCGATGTCGTTGCCGCCGATCTGCACCGTGACCAGCGTGGTGTCCGCCGACAGCGACCCGAGCTGATCGGCGTTGAGGTCGTCGGTGGTGGCGCCCGAGCAGGCGTCGAAGGAGAACGAGGTGGCGCCGTTGGCGTCGGCCAGCAGCTGCGGGTAGGCCTTGGGGCTGCGCAGGCAGTCCCCGCTGTCCTCGAAGTAGTCCCTGGTTCCCGTGCCCGAAGCGAACGAGTCGCCCAGCGCCACGTAGTTCGTGTCGGCCTGCGCCGCGAACGCCGGCGCCCCGATCATGGATGTTCCGATGACTACGGTCGCCGCGACGGCACGCGCGACCCCCCGAATGTGACGCATGGATCCTCCGAACGAACTCTCTGACCCCAGAACTCGGATGTTCCGGCTGGGATCGATTGAACGTCCCCAATCGACCACATCCACCAGGTTGGCGAATTGCCGACACGCGTCATTTTCACCGTCGAATCAAGAAGGAACCAAAAGCCCGAAGTAAATTCCCCGATCAGGTGGATTCGATTCGAATTCGATTACTCAGCGCCCTTGATATCACTACCCGGGTCGACCCTTTCGGCGGTGTCCGAAGTGTACGGTTCCTGATCCAGCGCATGCAGTGACCTGCCCGCGGAGTCAGGCATGCCCACCAGTCCGAGCACGGCGAACAGCACCAGCATCCCCATCATGATCATCGACATCCCCGCCAATCCGAACGAAGAAACGATCATGAGCGGAACGAGGAAGCTCCAGATTCCGAGCACGATGCGAGCGAAGGCGAACGTGATCCCCTGCGCGGTCGCGCGCAGCATCGTCGGGAACATCTCCTGCGACCACAACTTGTAGAACGATTCTCCCGCGAACGCCGCACCGATCCCGAACAGCGCCACGTTCGCGATCGCCACCCCCACCCCGATCGGCAGGAACGCGAAGCAGGCGAACGCGGCGATCTGCAGCACCGCCCCGAACGCGAACAGCGGCCTGCGGCGGGAGCCATCGGCCATCGGCATGAACACCAGTGCCACCGCCAGCATCGTGAGCAGGTAGTTGAACGCCTGGACGCCGACGCTCGTCGCCTGATCGACGTCACCCGTGCGCTGCAGGATGTACGGCAGGAACGCGCCGTTCGTCCCCGCCACCGTGTTCCACAACGCGTACAGACCGCCGGTGAACACCAGCGCCCGCAGGTTCCGGCCGGTGAACACGTCCCGCAGCCGCCCCGCGGCGAGCGGGTTCCCGCTGTCCACCGCGGCCTGCCGGGCCTGCTGCCACCGCGCGGACTCGACCATGCCCCGCCGCAAGTACCACGTGACCACGGCGACGACGAACAAGTGCGCGAACACGATCCGGACGCCCAGCAACCCCAACGGTGCCAACGCGAACGCGAGCAGCAAGGTCACCATCGGCCCCAGGCTCCAAGCGACCTGGGTGACACCGATCAACCTGCCCCGCGCGCGACTCGGCGCGAACTCGGCGACCAGCGCCAGCGAAGTCGGCAGATCGGCTCCGACGGCCAGTCCCACGATGACGTAACCGATGAACAACATCGGCAGGTTCACCGCGCACACGATCCACACGATGCCGAAGGCGAACACCAGCAGATCCCACGCGTACACGCGCTTGCGGCCGAACCTGTCCCCGAGCCTGCCCCCGATCAGCGCGCCGATCGCAGCGGAGATCGCGTTGGAGCTGAACGCGGTGAGCATGCCCACCGCGGTCGAACCCAACCCGAGATACGCCTCCCACAGCGGCAGGCCCGCCGCCGCGGCGACGATCGAACCCGCATCGATGTAAGAGGCCATCGAGGCCAACGCCGTCCACTTCCACTGCGTGCGAGTAGGACTCGCGTCGGCCGCCCCAGAAGACCCGGTGCTGTTCATCGAAGCGCGCTCCCGTCGTCCGCCGTCCGGATGCCGCGCGAACTCGCCCACGCCCCGCCGGGCCTCCGGTGGTGCGAGAGGAGGCGAGCGGGGCCGAGCACCGGCCGCGCGGTCGACGTGCGACCGAGCAGCGATCCCCTCGGCCGGAACACCGATGGGAACGTGTTACCGAAACGGCGTCGGCGCGAGAAGCCCCCGTCCGGGCGTTCCAGGACACCGGATGGGCGCATCCACGCCGGAAGTGTCCGGTTGGGACGGATTCAGCGGGACGCCGGCAAGCTGGAGCGCCGCACCACCAGCTCCGGTTCGTAGATCACCTGCTGGTGCACGTGCCCGGCCGCGGTATCGCGATCGGTCTCGGCCAGCACCAGCTCGGCGGCCTTGCGCCCGATGCGGAACGCGGGCTGGCGCACCGAAGTCAGCGGCACCGCCGCCGCCGCGGCGAACTCGATGTCGTCGTAACCGACCAGCGCGATGTCCTCCGGCACCCGGATCCCCGCCGCGAACAACGACTGCAGCAGCCCCAGCGCGAGCAGATCGTTCGCGCAGAACACCGCAGTCGGCCGGGACCGCAACCCCAGCAACCGGGCACCCGCGTCCCGCCCGGAAGCCACATCCAGCGCGGGCACCTCCAGCACGTTCAGCGCGTCCTCGTCCACACCCGCCTCCCGCAGCGCGGCCAGCGCGCCGGTCCGCCGATCGAGGCACTGCGTCAGCGAAGCGGGCCCGCTGACGTAACCGATCCGCCGATGCCCCTGCTCGACGAGGTGGCGCACCGCGAGCGCGCCGCCCGCCACGTCGTCCACCGCGACCGAACAAGCCTGCTCGCTGCCGACCTTCCGGTCCACCAGCACCGAAGGAATCCCCTGCCGCCGCAAGGAATCCAGATTGGCACCGCCGACATCGGCAGGAGTCACCAGCACACCGCGCACCCGCTGCTCCGCGAACAACGACAAGTACAGCGCCTCGGCCTCCGGGTCCTGCCCCGAATTGCACAACATCACGCCGATCCCCTCCGCACGCGCCGCCGCCTCCACACCCCGGGCGACATCGACGAAGAACGGATTCCCCATGTCCAGCACGAGCAGCGCGATGATGCGGCTGTGCCCCGCGCGGAGCTGACGAGCGGACTCGCTGCGGACGTAACCGAGCTCATCGATCACCGACAACACCCGCGCCCTGGTGGTGACCGAAACCCGGTCCGGGCGGTTGAGCGCGTTGGACACGGTGGCCACCGAGACTCCGGCGCGTTCGGCGACGTCCTTGATGCTGACCATGACACCAGGGTGCCCCCCACCGCTTTCCACCGCCGAAGTGGGCTTTGCGTTGGGAGTGGGGTGGCTTTGGAGGCGAGTTCGGCTTGGCGTGTGGGGCGGGTTTTGGAGCCGGGTTCGGCTTGGCGTGGGGCGTCGGGTTGTAGAGCCTTCCCCGGCTTGGGCGTGTGGTTTCGGTGGTGCGTGGAAGGTCGGGTTTCAGGATTGCTTCCACGGCTGGTGTTGCTGGGGTGTCCGGGTAGCGGAACCTCAGTCGGTCTCTCGCTGCG
>NZ_JBSFWJ010000110.1:0-13350 GCF_053592695.1 Saccharopolyspora sp. NPDC002578
CGGCGGCGCACGTGTCCGGAGCCCTGTCGCTGCCGCGACCTCGCCGACGGAGTGGCCGCCGACGTGGGAAAAAGATCCCGCAGCGAGAGACCGACTGAGGTTCCGCCACCGACCCCGATGCAAAAGGACCCCGAACGCAGAGACCGACTCACACTCGGTTGAGGCGGTCCAGCAGCACGGCCGACGCGACCGCGTAAGCACCGGCGCGACGCACCGAGGTCACCACCGCCCGGTCCGACGTCGCCACCACCAGCTGCCTGCCCTGCGGCTCGGCGATCACCAGCGAGCGGATCACGTCGTCGGCGATCACGCCGGGGTCGCTGAACAGCACCCGCACTCCGCGCGGCCCGGCGGTGGGCACCGCGAGCACGTCGGCACCGTCGAACACCACCGTCACCTCCGCGCCGGTGCGCGCCGCCAGCGCCGCCAGCTGGTGCGCCAGGCGGTTGCGCTGATCGGCCAGCGGCAGGTCCGGGTAGCCGGTCTTGGTCACGTTGTAGCCGTCGACGATCAGGTGCACGGCGGGCAGCGCGAGCAGCCGGTCCAGCGCCACCGCGTCCGCCACCTGCCCGGTGACGCCGGAGTCGGTGCGCACCCGCTGCACCACGTCCGCCGGACGCGGGCCGTGCCCGCCGGCGCGCAGTTCCCGGCGCAGCCCGCCGAGCGCGCCCTCCATGGTCTCCAGCAGCAGCGAGATCCGGACCTCGTCGCCCTGCCGCGCCTCCCTGGCCGATTGCCGGGCCACTTCCGCCTCGGCCGCGGCGCGCTGGGCGCGTTCCCGCTCCTCCTGCGCCTTCACCTGCTCGCGGTCCCGCTGGGCGCGCAGGTCCGACAGCTCGGTCTCCACCAGCCGGTGCGCTTCGGTGAGCTCCGCGCGGGCCACCTGCGCGTCGTCCTTGGCGTCGCGGAGGCGCTGGCCCTGCTCGCGCAGGCGCTTGCGCAACCGGTCGGCTTCGGAGCCGGACGCATCGCCAGCCTGCTCCTGCGCGCGCCGCAGCTCGGCGAGTTCGTGCTGCAACCGCTCGGTCTCAGCGGCCAGCCGCTGGGCTCGGGCCTGCGCGGAGTCCCGCTCACCGCGCAACCTCCCCTGTTCCACGCGGAACGCGACGAGCTCCACGTAGTGCTCCGTGTTCGGCGTCCCGAGCAGGATGCCCGCCGCGGCGACCACCACCGGGTCGGAGTTCGCCGCGTCGAGCCCGTCGGGGCGGTGCTCGCGGCACCAGTCGACGACCGCCGTGCGGAACACCGGGGCGTCCCGCAGCGCCGCGACCAACGGCCCTTGCCCGAGCTTCGCCCGTTTGGCGGGTGCGAACCGCACCACCGGGCGAAGCGGGACCGGCACGTCCGAGGGACGCATGCTCTCCAGCGCCTCCGCGCCCAGCTCGGCGAGCCTGGCCCGCACCGGCGCGGGGAGTTCCTCCGGGTCACCGGCCGGACAGGGCTCGAAGACCTCGCTCGGAGCGCCGTTCGGCGCCTGCCGCGGACTGTCCACAGCAGACTCTTCGGAGCGCGGGGCATCGGCACCCGACGTCGGCGGAACCACGGGACCAGGCTAGTCGTCCGCTCCTCGTTCACCCGATCCGGAGGTTGTCGGTGGCCGCCCGTAGCGTGCGCGCGATGACCGGGGCGCAGCTGACCTTCGACGAGATCGACGACGACCTCCCCCTGCACCGGACGACGTTCGTCGTCGTCGACCTGGAGACGACCGGTGGCAGCGCGCAGCGCGACGCCGTGACCGAGATCGGCGCGGTGAAGGTCCGCGGCGGCGAAGTGCTCGGTGAGTTCGCCACCCTCGTCGACCCCGGCTGCGAGATCCCGCCGATGGTCGTGTCGATCACCGGGATCACCGGCGCCATGGTGCACGGGGCGCCGCGCTTCGACTCGGTGCTGCCCGCGTTCCTGGAGTTCAGCCGGGACAGCGTCCTGGTCGCCCACAACGCTCCGTTCGACATCGGATTCCTGCGAGCACACTGCGAACGGCTGGAGCTGACCTGGCCGAAACCGCAGGTGCTGTGCACCGCGAAGCTCGCCCGCCGGGTGCTGAGCCGGGACGAGACGCCGAACCACAAGCTCGGCACCCTCGCCCGCGTGCTGCACGCCCGCACCACCCCGGTGCACCGCGCCCTCGACGACGCCCGCGCCACCGTCGACGTGCTGCACGCGCTGCTGGAGCGCCTCGGACCGCTGGGCGTGCGGACCGTGCCGGAGCTGCTGGCGCACCTGCCGGACGTGACCCCGCAGCAGCGCCGCAACCGCGGCCTGGCCGACGACCTGCCGAACGCCCCCGGCGTCTACCTGTTCCGCGGCCCGAACGACGAGGTGCTCTACGTCGGCACGGCCTCCGACCTGCGCCGCCGGGTGCGGCAGTACTTCACCGCCGGGGAACGCCGCGGCCGGGTGCGGGAGATGGCCGGGCTCGCGCAGCGGGTGGACCACGTGGAGTGCGCGCACCCGCTGGAGGCCGAGGTGCGGGAGCTGCGGTTGCTCGGCGCGCACCAGCCGCGCTACAACCGCCGCTCCAAGTTCCCGAAGCGCACCTGGTGGGTCGTGCTCACCGAGGAGGCCTTCCCGCGGCTCTCGATCGTCCGCAGCGCCCGCGACGGAGCGCTGGGCCCCTTCCGGTCCCGGGCGGCCGCGGCGGAGGCCGTGGAGACCTTGCAGGCGGGCACCACGCTGCGCCGGTGCACCGAACGCATCCCGGCGCGCAACCCGTCGGGGCGTCCGTGCGCGGTGTACGAACTCGGGCGCTGCGCGGCGCCGTGCGCCGGGCACCAGAGCGTCGAAGAGTACGCGCCGCAGGTCGTCACCGTGCGGGAGGTGATCTCCGGCGGCCCCGCCGGCCGGGACGCGGAGCACGGACTCCTGGAGCGGCTGCACGCGGAACTCGACCGGCTCGCCGCCGAGGAGCGCTTCGAGGACGCCGCCGCGGCCCGCGACCGGCTCGCCGGGCTGGTGCGGGCGCTCGACCAGGCGCAGCGCTGGGCCGCGCTGGCCGCGGTGCCCGAACTGGTCGCGGCCCGCCCGGACGGGGCGGGCGGCTGGCAGCTGGCCGTGGTGCGCCACGGCAGGCTCGCCGCCGCGGGCAACGCGCGGCGCGGGACACCGCCGATGCCGGTCGTGGACGCGCTGCAGGCGGCTGCGGAGACGGTGCTGCCGGAGCCCGGACCGCTGCGCGGCGCCCCCGCCGACGAGGTGCGCGTCGTGCACCGCTGGCTCACCACCGGCGGCACCCGCCTGGTCCGCTGCGCGACGCCCTGGGCCGAACCGGCCGGTTCTGCGGCCGCGTGGCGCACCTGGCTGGAGCGCGCCACCCAGGCCCGGACCCCCTACCCCGCCGCGGACTGAGCCCGGAACGCGAAACGGCCCGGCACCCCTGTGGGGTACCGGGCCGCTCCGGAACGATCAGGCTCACTCAGAAGGCTGCTGCGGCCTTCCGGAGACCAGTTCGCGGTCCTCGCGCGCCTCGTGCTCCGCGCGCTCGTTCTCCGCCCGGGTCCGGGCCAGGGCCTCGGTCTCCTCGGCGGGGTCCGGCTTGAGCCAGCTGCCCTCGACCGGGGAGCCCGCGGCACCGAGCTTGTTCATCTTCTTCGGCACCGCGGCGCCCTGGTAGGCGAGCTCCTCCGGGTGACCGTGCGAGTCCACCGGCCCGAGCGGCTGGTGCACCTCGATGAACTCACCGTGCGGGAGCCGCTTGATGATGCCGGTCTCCACGCCGTGCTCCAGCACCTCGCGGTCGGCCCGCTGCAGACCCAGGCACACCCGGTAGGTGATGTAGTACGTGATCGGCGGTGCGAGCAGCAGCCCGATCCGGCCGCCCCACGTCATCGCGTTCAGCGAGATGTTCAGCTCGAACGCGACCACGTCGTTCATGCCGGAGATCATCAGCACGGCGAAGAAGGACAGCGCCATCATGCCGAGGCTGGTGCGTACCGGGTTGTCCCGCGGACGCTGCAGCAGGTTGTGGTGCGCGTTGTCCCCGCTGAGCTTGCGCTCGATCATCGGGTAGGCGATCAGCAGCGTGAACATGATGCCCATGCCGATCGCACCGCAGAAGAACACCGGCGGCACCGTGTACGGCCCGATGTAGAGCTCCCAGGCCGGCCAGATCCGCAGGATGCCGTCCGCCCACATCAGGTACCAGTCCGGCTGCGAGGCCGCCGAGACCTGCGAACCGAGGTACGGCCCGAGGTTCCAGATCGCGTTGATCTGGAACACCCCGCCCATGATCGCCAGGATGCCGGTGGTCAGCGCGAAGAACGCACCGCCCTTGAGCGCGAAAGTCGGCATGATGCGGATGCCGACGACGTTCGTCTCCTTGCGCTTGGCGCCCGGGAACTGGGTGTGCTTCTGGTACCAGACCAGCGCCAGGTGCGCCGCGACCAGGCCGAGCATGATCCCCGGCAGCACCAGCACGTGCAGGATGTAGAGCCTCGGGATGATCTCCATTCCCGGGAACTCGCCGCCGAACAGCGCCCAGTGCATCCAGGTCCCGATCAGCGGGATGGACAGCACGATGCCGGACATGGTGGCGCGGACGCCGGTACCGGAGAGCAGGTCGTCCGGCAGGGAGTAGCCGAAGAAGCCCTCGAACATGCCCAGGATCAGCAGCAGCGAGCCGATGACCCAGTTCCCCTCACGCGGGCGCCGGAACGCACCGGTGAAGAAGATCCGGAACATGTGGGCCATCATCCCGGCCACGAACAGCAGCGCCGCCCAGTGGTGCAGCTGCCGGATGAACAGACCGCCGCGCACCTCGAACGAGATGTCCAGGGTGCTCGCGAACGCCTTGGACATCTCGACGTCCTGCAGGTTCCGGAACACGCCGTCGTAGGTGACCTCCTCCATGGAGGGGTCGAAGAACAGCGACAGGTAGATCCCGGTCAGGATCAGGATGATGAAGGTGTAGAGCGCGATCTCACCGAGCAGGAACGACCAGTGCGTCGGGAAGACCTTGTTGAGCTGGCGCCGGATGCCGGGCGCCATGTTGTACCGGCTGTCGGCCTCGTTGGCCGCAGTTGCCGCCTGCCGGTAGAGCTTGCTCTCCGGCTTGGTGGGCGTCGTGATCGAACTCATGAGTTGCGCTCCCAGTACGCTGGGCCGACCGGCTCGATGAAGTCGTGCTTGGCCACGAAATATCCCTCTTCGTCCACCGTGATCGGTAGTTGCGGCAGGGAACGAGTGGCCGGACCGAACACCGGCTTGGCGTAAGTGTTGACCACGTCGAACTGCGACTGGTGGCAGGGGCAGAGCAGGCGGCCGGTCTGCTGCTCGAACAGCGAGGTCGGGCAGCCCACGTGGGTGCACACCTTCGAGTAAGCGTAGTAGTCGCCGTAGTTGAAGTTCTCCTGGCCCTTGCGCTTGACCGGGGAGCTGCCCGGCCGGAGCCGGATCAACATCACCGGGGCGTCGCTACGGCGCAGCACCGAGGCGAGCTTGTGCTCGTCCTCGCGGTCGGACTCGCGGAACGGGAAGACGGTCTCGAAGCCACCGGCGTCGATGTCCTCCGGGCGCAGCAGCGACACGTCGTGCGGGTCGCCGGTGTCGCGCCGCAGGTAGACCTTCTCGTCGTTCTCCTTCATCCACGCGGTGTGCTTGAGGGAGTCGGGTCCCTCGGTGGCCCACGGGTCGCGGATGAAGCCGCCGATGGCGATCACGCCGGTGCCCAGGCCCAGCGCCGCCCCGCCGAAGCCGAGCGTGCGGCGGATCATGGAGCGCCGGGCGAAACCGCTGCGCACACCGGTGTCGGCGAGGATCGCGGTGACCGTCTGCTTGTCGACCTCGTCGGATCCGTGCCCGTCGTGGCGCTGCTGGATCGCGACCTCGTGCGGGATGAGGTTCTTGGTGTAGAGCACCACGCCCACGCCCAGCGCGACGACCGACAGCCCCAGGAACAGCCCGATCAGCGGGGTGTAGAGGTTGTAGAGGAAGTACGCCTGGCCGCCCTCTTGCGGGGAGACGTAGGCCCACGGCCAGAAGATGAACACCGCGATGAACGCGATCGCGGAGAGGCCGGCGAGCACGAACCAGGCGGCGACCGCCCGCTCGGCGCGGCGCTCCGCGCGGGTGTTCTCCACCGGGAACGGGTCCTGGTAGTGGACGAGCTCGACGTCGTCGAGGGCCAAGCCCAGCCGCATCTTCTCGTCGCGGCTCATCTCGGCCAGTTCGGCCTCGGTGTAATCGCGCTTGGGGCTTGCCTGCCCGCCTTCTGCACTCATGCCCTGGCTCCGATCCACAGGGTGACGCCGATCAGCGCGCCGAGTCCGACGACCCAGGCGATGACGCTCTCCGAAGCGGGGCCGAAGCCGCCGACGGAGCTACCGCCGGGGTTGTTGTTGTTGTCCGTCACGGACTTGACGTACGCGATGATGTCCTTCTTCTCCTCCGGCGTGAGCTGCCGGTCGGAGAACTTCGGCATGTTCTGCGGGCCGGTGAGCATCGCCTCGTAGATCTGCTGCTCGCTGGCCGGGTCCAGGTTCGGCGCGAACTTGCCGGACGACATCGCGATGCCGCGGCCGGTGAAGTTGTGGCAGGAGGCGCAGTTGAGGCGGAACAGCTCGCCGCCGCGCGCCGAGTCGCCCGTCGCCGCCGCGCCGGTGGTGTCCGGGGACACCGGGCCGCCGCCGTAGGTCTGCACGTACGCGGACATCGCGTCGATCTCCTCGGGGGAGAACTTCGCGGGCTTGCGGATCGCCTGGGCTTCCTGGCGGACCATCGGCATGCGGCCGGAGGAGACCTGGAAGTGCACGGCGGCCTCGCCGACACCGACCAGGCTCGGCCCGCGGTCCTTCACACCGCCCAGGTTCGCGCCGTGGCAGCTGATGCACGCGTTGTTGTAGAGCTGCTCGCCCTGCCTGACCAGCGCCGGGTCCGCCGCGGCGTGCGCGGTCTGCGGCTCGGGGGTCAGGACGGTGTACAGCCCGCCCGCGCCGACCAAGGCGATCCCGAGCGCGAGGACACCGGAGAGCCTGCGCCGGAACTTGGATCCCGCGCGGTTCCGTTTCTTGATGGTGGTCATGAGTGCGGCAACCCTTGCTGTCAGGTTCGGGGTGTTTCGTGGCGGCCCTGGTGAGGCCGGTGGATCACGGAACGAGGTAGATCACGGCGAACAGACCGATCCACACGATGTCGACGAAGTGCCAGTAGTAGGACACGACGATCGCTGCGATGGCCTGCGCCGGGGTGAACTTGCTCAGCTTGGTGCGGATGAGCAGGAACACGAAGGCGATGAGTCCGCCGATGACGTGCAGGCCGTGGAAGCCGGTCGTCATGAAGAACACCGTGCCGAACGCCGACGAGGCGATCGTGGTGTGGTGCGCGGCGACCAGCGTGTAGTACTCGCCTGCCTGACCCAGCACGAAGATCGTGCCCATGATCAGGGTCACCACGTACCAGCGGCGGAGGCCGAACACGTCGCCGCGCTCGGCCGCGAACACACCCCACTGGCAGGTGAACGAGGACGCCACCAGGATCACCGTGAACGGGAGTGCGTAGGCGATGTTCAGCTCGCTGGGCGGCGGTGGCCACGCACCCTCGTTCTGCGCCTTCACCGTGAAGAACATGGCGAAGAGTCCAGCGAAGAACATCAGCTCGCTGGCCAACCAAACGATGGTGCCGACGCTGACCATGTTCGGGCGGTTCAGCGAGTGCACGCGTTGACTGATTGAGGGCGCTGCCGTTGTCACGCGACGCATTATGTCCCGTGCGTTTTCCCCCTGCGCCCTCGGGTCCCGGGCGTGGCGCTTCAGTGATCAGATCGCGACCTGGAGGTAACTCGTTGTGATTAATTTTCGCCGTTTTTTGTCCCATCTGGGGTTAAGGCGTGGCCGGCAGGGGCCCACGGCACCCGACTGGAACGATCCGGCGTTGATCGTGGTGGTCAGCGCGTTCGACGAGACCGAGGCCGCCTCGGCCGTGCTCGCGCGCTCGCCGCAGTGGGCTCCGGAGGACGCCGCGGTGCTGCGCCACCACCTGCTGCTCCCGGCGGAATCGATCAGCAGGGCCGCTGAGCTGCTCGAACAGGACGACTGGCGGCTGCGCCCCGATACGGGCGAGGGATCCGTCCCGTTCGGCGCGGAGCCCGCCGCCGGTGAGCAGGCGCTGTTCGCGGAGCGTGTGCAGAAACTCGACGCGTTGCATTGCTCACAGGAGAGCTCCCGGATGGCCGGACTCGCGCAGCGGCTGCACGGCAGGGCCGTCGGCTGGGTCGCGCTGCAGAGCGGTCCGGGCTGATCACCGGGGCGCTGATCCGTGGCGGCTACTGCTCACGCCTGTTCAGCCGCTAGCATCCGGAGATCACCGTCATCGAGGGCACCCTCTCGTCGTCGGGCCGAGTCACCACAACGCCGTGAGCCGACCGCCTAGCCAGCGAGGAGCAGCTGATGAGCACATCGACGACCACGATCCTGGTGTTCAGCCACCGGCCCGAAGTTCGCGAATCGATCATCAACGCGATCGGCAGGCGGCCTTCACCGGACCTGGCCAGGGTGACCTACGTCGAGGCGGGCAACGTCGCGGACGTGCTCAGCGAACTCGACGCCGGCCACGCCGACCTGGTGGTGCTCGACGGCGAGGCCCAGCCCACCGGCGGCATGGGCGTCTCGCGGCAGTTGAAGAACGAGATCTCGAACTGCCCGCCGATCGTGCTCACCGTGCGCCGCCGCGACGACCGGTGGCTGGCGACCTGGTCGCAGGCCGACGCGGTGCTCGTGCACCCGCTGGACCCGCTGTCGTCCGCTGAAACCGTCGCAGAACTGCTCCGCACCGCAGTGCCATCCGCGGTGCGGGCCTGAACCACCCGGAGAACAATCGTGGGCACCATGTCGGGCACCTGGCCGAAACTCCTAGGGCACCTCGTCGCGGGCAACGACCTGTCCGCGAGCGACACCGCCTGGGCGATGGACCTGGTGATGACCGGCGCGGCCACTCCGGCGCGCGTCGCCGCGTTCGTCGTGGCGCTGCGCGCGAAGGGCGAGACCGCGGCCGAGGTGCGCGGCATGGCCGACACGATGCTCACCCACTCGCTGCCGCTGGACGTCGGCCGCCGGGCGGTCGACGTCGTCGGCACCGGCGGTGACCGGTCGGGCAGCGTGAACATCTCCACGATGACCGCGATCGTGCTCGCCGCCTGCGGCGCGACCGTCGTCAAGCACGGCAACCGGGCGGCCTCGTCCAAGTGCGGGACCGCGGACGTGCTGGAGACGCTGGGCGTCACGATCGACCTGCCGCCGGAGGGCGTGCGGGCGTGCGTCGACGAGGTCGGCATCGGATTCTGCTTCGCACCGGTGTTCCACCCGGCGATGAAGTTCGCCGCCGGCCCGCGCCGGGAGATCGGCATCCCCACCGCGTTCAACCTCCTGGGCCCGCTGACGAACCCGGCGCGCCCGAGCAGCGGCCTGATCGGCTGCGCGGACAAGCGGATGGCCCCGGTGATGGCGGAGGTGTTCGCGGCGCGCGGCAACTCGGTGCTGCTGGTGGCCGGCGACGACGGCATGGACGAGATCACCACGACCTCGACCACCACGGCCTGGGTCGTCGGTGACGGGCAGGTCCGCCAGGAGTGCATCGTTCCGGAGGACCTCGGCATCCCCCGCACCACCGCGGAAGCCCTGCAGGGCGGCGATGCCGAGGTGAACGCCGAGGTGGTGCGCACGCTGCTGGCGGGTGAGCGGGGCCCGGTGCGGGATGCCGTGGTGCTCAACACCGCAGGTGCCCTCGCCGCCTACGACGGCATCGGCTCGGACCTGACCGCGCAGTTGCGCACCGGGCTGGACAAGGCCGCGCAGGCGCTCGACTCCGGTGCCGCCGCGGACCTGCTGTCCCGCTGGGCCGCGTTCCGCTGGCAGCGGTAGCTCCGCGGTGACCGGTCACGGCGCCGGGTCGAACGGGGCTCGGTCCGGCCGGCAGACGGCGCCCTCGGCGGGCAACGCCCCGGAACCGAAGTAGGCGGTCAGCGCGGCGTCGATGCAGGCGCTCTTCCCTCGGGCGCCGTGCCCGAACGAGTCGAGCGTGAGCAGCCGCGCGTCGGACAGCAGCTCCGACACCTTCTGCGCGTCGTCGTACGGCGTGGACGGATCACCCTGCCGGTTGCCGATGACCAGCACCGGCCCGGCCGTCTCCCGGTCCCACGGGCCCGTGTAGCGGTCCGGATCCGAACCGCCGGGCCAGGTGGCGCACCCCAGCGACAGGTACGTCGAGTAGGCGCCGAAGCCGCGCCCGGCCTCGTCTGCCCGCCTCGCGTAGTCCGGCCACACCCACGGGTCACCGGGATTGCTGCTGTCGTTGCACATCACGCTGAGCCCCTGCTCCGGTTTGCGACCCGGTCGTTTGGGCGGTTCGGGCACCTCGACGACGGGCGGTGGTCCGGGCTCGACGCCGGGCAGCGATCGCGCGTGCAGCACCTGCAGGAACTCGCCGAGGTCCGCGGCGGACCCGGCGGTGTGCAGCGCGCTCAGGGTGCCGCGCACCGCGACCTGGTAGGTGATCTCCAGCGGAGTCCCGTCGGGCGCGGTGGCGCTGACCGGCCGCGCGAGCACCCGGTCGAGCAAGGCGTCGTACTTGCCGAGCAGATCGGTGCCGGGTTCCCGGAAGGCGCAGCGCTCATCCGCCGCGCACGCGCCGAGGAACGTGCGCAGCGCCCGTTGAGCGCCCTCCTCGGCGCCCAACCGGTAGCTGAACGGCTGGAACGCTTCTTCCGGGCGGTATCCGGTGGTCCACTCGATCGGGTCGAGCACCGCGTCGATCGCGACCGAGCCGACCCGTTCCGGGAACAGGTTCGCGTACACGGTGCCGAGGTGACTGCCGTAGGAGATGCCGTAGTAGTCCAGCCGGTCCTCCCCCACCGCCTGCCGCAGCAGGTCGAGATCCCGAGCGACGTTCGCCGTCGAGGTGTGCCCCGCCAACGGCCCCGCGTTGCGCCCGCACTGCTCGACCGCGCGCGCGGTGTCGGTGACCTGAACCCGTTCCTGCTCCGGGGTGACCGGGAAGGTGTGCTCGTGCTGGAAGCCGTCGGCGGGGTCGGTGAAGCAGCTCAACCCGGTGCTGTCGCCGACACCACGCGGATCGAAACCGACGATGTCGAACCGCTCATGCAGCTCAGGAGTCAACGCCGGAGCGATCCGCCCGCTACCGCCCGGACCACCAGGGTTGTAGAAGATCGTCCCGAGCTTCCGCTCCTGATCCACCGCAGGCAACTTCCCCACCGCCAACCGAATCCGCTGCCCCGACGGATCCCGATACGACAACGGCACCTCAGCAGTAGCGCACTCATAACCAGGCGCATCAGCACACGGACTCCAGTTCAGCACCGGGACGTCCGCGCCACCGGTGCGCAGGGTTCCGCTGCTCTGCTCGGCTTCGGACCGCCCGGCGGCGAACGGCAGCAGCGAACCCGCGAGCAGCGCTGCGACGAGCGCGATCGTTCCGCGCGGTGCAACGGCGATGCGTGATGACATGTCCCGGCCAATCCCCCGTGGTATCCGTCGGCCGGAAGGTAGGGCAGGGGATCAGCGCGCCGTCCCTGGAATCAGGGGTACGCGGCGGAAAACCGGCGGGCTCCGCGCAGGTTCACCCGGAGGGGATCACCCGAACGCCGGACGGCCTCATTCCAGGCCGAGGGAGAAGGTGGCCTCGGTGTCCTGGCTGGAGTACGAGCGGAACGCGATGTGGGTGTCGGTGTCGAGCACCCCGGCGACCTTGTTGATCCGGCCCGGGACGATCTCCGCGATGTCCTCGTGGTTCGTGACCCGCAGGATCGCGATCAGGTCGACGTCGCCCGCGCACGAGTAGACCTCGGCGACGCCGTCGATGTCGGCGACCTCCTGCGCCGCCTCGGTGAGTCGGTCGGCGACGGTCTGGATGAGCACGATCGCGGTGATCACGAAGAGCCTCCTGGCTGCGGGACTGCGTTGCTCCGGCCCTCGAATCCTAAGCTCCTCGGAACAGGTGCTTCCCGCCAACGCACCGCGACCGCACGGCCCGCCCGACCGGTCGGGTCGAGCGGGCCGCCGCATCACGTCCGGGCTGGTCAGGGCACCGGGTCGAAGGGGCCCCGGTCCGGCTGGCAGATCGTGCCCTCGGCGGGCAGCGCGCCGTCGGCGAAGTACGCGTTCAACGCCCCGTCGATGCAGGCGCTCTCCCCGCGGGCGCCGTGCCCGAACGAGTCGAGCGTGAGCAGCCGCGCGTCGGAGAGCAGCTCGGACACCTTCCGCGCGTCGTCGTAGGGGGTGGCCGGATCGCCCTGCCGGTTGCCGATGACCAGCACCGGAGCCGAGTTCTCCCGATCCCACGGCCCGGTGTAGCGGTCCGCGTCGGATCCGCCGGGCCAGTTCGCGCAGCCCAGCGACAGGTACGTCCAGTACGAGCCGAAACCGCGCCCGACCTCGTCGGCGCGCCGCGCGTAGTCCGACCACACCCACGGGTTGCCCGGATTGCTGCTGTCGTTGCACATCACGCTGAGCCCCTGCTCCGTTCGCAGGGCGCCCGCCCAGCCTTGCGGAGCAGGCGGTACCGAGACGACCGGCGCCGGTGCGGCAGCGGCACCGGGCAGCGAGAGCTCGTGCAGCTGCTGCAGGAACTCGGCGAGCCGGGGCGAGGTCGAGGCGCTGTAGAGCGCGCCCAACGTGCTGGTCGTGGCCGCCTGGTAGGTGATCTCCAGCGGAGTCCCGTCGGGCTGGGTGATCGTGACCGGCTGGGCCAGCAGCCGGTCGAGCAGCGCGTCGTACTTGCCGAGCAGGTCGGTCCCCGGTTCCCGGAAGGCGCACCGCTCATCGGCGGCGCACGCGTCGAGGAACGTGCGCAGCGCCTGCTGGGCACCGCCGTAGCTGCCCAACCGGTAGCTGAACGGGTCGAAGGCCTCGTCCGGGCGGTATCCGGTGGTCCACTCGATCGGGTCGAGCACCGCGTCGATCGCGACCGAGCCGACCCGTTCCGGGAACAGGTTCGCGTACACGGTGCCGAGGTGACTGCCGTAGGAGATGCCGTAGTAGTCCAGCCGCTCCTCCCCCACCGCCTCGCGCAGCAGGTCGAGATCCCGAGCGACGTTCGCCGTCGAGGTGTGCTGCAGCAGCGGCCCCGCGTTCCGGGCGCACTGCTCGACTCCACGTGCGGTGTCCTCGACCGTGACCCGTTCCTGCTCGGGAGTCACCGGGAAGGAGCCCACCTCGTGGAAACCGTCACCGGGCTCGGTGAAGCAGCTCAACCCGGTGCTGTCACCGACACCACGCGGATCGAAACCGACGATGTCGAACCGCTCATGCAACTCAGGAGTCAACGCCGGAGCGATCCGCCCGCTACCGCCCGGACCACCAGGGTTGTAGAAGATCGTCCCGAGCTTCCGCTCCTGATCCACCGCAG
>NZ_JBSFWJ010000111.1:0-12820 GCF_053592695.1 Saccharopolyspora sp. NPDC002578
TCAGTGGCTTCCTCGCTGCGGGATCTTTTTTCCAAGTGGCTCCGCCACGAGGAAAAAAGCTGTCCTCGCGAGGAAGCCACTGAGAACCCGCCGGTCGTCACCTTTTTGACGTGGGCTATGTGCTTCGCACATACAGGCACGGCTACGCCGCAAGGCAGGCTTGCTTCGCCGCCCAGAGCACGGCTTCGCCGTAAAGCACGGCCTTCGGTCGCGAGGCAGGCGTGGCTTCGCCTGCCCGCTGCACGGCTTCGCCGTAAGGGTTTTGCTTTGTCTTAAGCGTGGCGTTCGTGCTGCTTTGCTTTTTTGGGGTGGGGTTTAGTTGAAGTGCATGGTGAGGATTAGGGCTAGTTTTCTGAAGGTCGGGATTTTTCCTAGGGTGTGGACTAGGGCTCGGTTGGTGGGGGTGAGGCGTTCCAGGCTGGGGATGTCGAAGAAGGTCATCTCCTCGTCGAGGAACAGGCCGGGGACCGCTCGTTCCAGTTCGGTGCCGCTGCGGACCCCCCACTTCAAGCGGGCGTCGGCCGCTCGGACCGCTCCGTTGAGGCGGTGCGCCCAGCGCACCGCCAGCGGGCTCTGGACGTCGAAGACGAGGTGGCCGCCGGGGAAGTGCTCGGTGATCCGCCGCAGCAGCGCTACGCCCTCCGCCTCCTCCAAGTACATGACGAGGCCCTCCGCGACGACCAGGGCGGGCTTGTCGTTCGGGATGCCGTCGAGCAGATCAGGGGCGGTGACGGGGGAGCCGATGGTGTGGTGGTGCTCCCGCGCCGGGTAGATCCGGTCGCGCAGGTCGATGACCTCGGGGAAGTCGATGTCGTACCACTCGACGCTCGGCGGCGGCGCGAGCCGCTGCCCGCGGCTGTCGAGCCCGCAGCCCAGGTGCAGCACCGTGACCTCCGGGTCGGCGGCGAGCCGGGCCGCGGTCAGGTCGTCGAACGTGCGACCGCGCAGCGCGATCGACAGCGCGTCCCCACCGCGCAACCCCGTGGTGGAGAAGTCGTGGTCGATGCGCGCGACCGCCTCCTCCGCGTACGGGTCGTGCAGCACCGGGTTCTCGGTGCGGCTGTGCAGCGCCCGGCCGTAGAGGGTGGCGAGCATGGTCGCTCGGGCACCGGTGAAGTCGGCCTTCTCGCGGGTCATGACGGTTCTCCCAGCAGAAGTGTGCTTTCGGTGAGAACCCGACGCTACGTTCGCTGCACGAAGTCGTGGAATGAAGAAGCCGTATGAATCCGGGGCGCGGTGAACGCGGAGCGGGCCACCTGGAGTCCGAACTCGTCGCGCAGTAGGCGGCTGGCCGAGAAGCGCCGCCTCTCCGAACTCCTCCGCGAGGAGATGCCCGCCCTGACGGACGAGCGGAGGGCTACCCCTGCCGCGTCGAGCGGATGGCGCATCGGACCGGGTGCGGTCGGACGGGCCATCCGCTCGGATGGCGGGAGATCAGCTGACGTCGACGCCGCGAGCGCTCAGCCAGGGCATCGGGTTGATCTTCTTGCCGCTGGCGTTCCACACCTCGAAGTGCAGGTGGGTGCCGGTGGAGAAGCCGCGGTTGCCCATGGTGGCGATCTGGTCGCCGGCCTTGACGCTCTCGCCTTCGCTGGCGGTGATGGTGTTGACGTGGCCGTAGACGGTGATCGTGCCGTCGTCGTGCTGCACGCGCACCCACAGGCCGAAGCCGCTGGCCGGACCCGCCTCGATGACCACGCCGTCCTGCGCGGAGACGATCGGGGTGCCCTTGCTGTTGGCGATGTCGATGCCGTAGTGCGTGGTGCCCCAGCGGCCACCGAAACCGGAGGTGAAGGAGCCCTCGGCGGGGGCGACGACCTTCGGCCGCTTCGCCTCCTCCTCAGCGGCGATCCGCTCGGCTTCTTCTTCGGCGCGCTGCTCGGAGATGCGCTCGCTCTTGGCCAGCTTCTCGACTTCGGAGCCGGCGCTGCTGGCCCGGGGGACCGGGAGCATCTCCGGCGCCGGGGCGGAGCCGCCCATGCCGCCGCCGGAGTCACCGACGACGGAGCCGAACGAGGCGGCGGCGTCCTGGCCGGAAGCCAGCGGGTTGATGCCGTCCTGGTCCGGAGCGGGCTCGCCGCTGGCCATCGACTGACCGGCGGCGGCGAAAGCACCTGCCGCGACGGCCGCGACGACCAGGCGCCCGCGAATGACCGAAGGTGGGGTGGAGAACCGCCGCTGGCGCTGATGCGGGGGATCGTGCGGGGACGACTCCTCGGCGATCGGGGCGCCGCCGGGGGAGCGGTGTCGAGACAAGGCCTGCCCTTCCGTCTCGGGGAGTCCGTAACACGCTCCCGGACGGGGTTCCGGGGCGCCGGTCGGGGTAACCGGCAGTCGTGATCGGACCGTGACAACGGACCGGGGGACAGTAACCAGGCTGATCCCCTAGGGGCAAATCCCGATCAGTGGCCGTTCGCTCACGGACAGTGGCGATGCGGAGGTCGGCGCGGGTGGTCGCGCACGGTGAAACGGCGATCCCGGCGGGGTTACCGAGTGGCACTGCCTGCCGGTTCGTGATCGAGGAAGTCGCTCCCATTTGGACTATGGAAACGGGGTCGTTCCGCTTCGCCCGGTAGCGAGACACGCCCGAGTGTGGCGCAAGTCACAGAAAAAACAGCGCAATGCACTCAACCCCGATGACCCTTCCGAGGCCTCAAGTCGTACGAGCGCGCTAAGAACCTCCGTTATTCCCGACGGCACCGGGATCGTCGCGGGGCGGGCGCAACCGCCGCCCGTGGCCGATCCGCCGCGACCGTCCGTAGCGATCCGCTGAACCCCAGGGGGAACCCGGTAGATCGGTTGCTAGCGTCGGCGCGGTGAGCGCACGGCCCGATCTCCCGTTCGAAACCTCGGAGGCGCAGATGAGCCGTCCGGCGGCACCCGAACCCGGCGGCCCCCCGACCGGTCTCACCGCGGCGATCGCGCTGTCCGCCCTCGGCGCACTGCTCATCGGGCTCGCCCCGCTGCTGGGCCTGGTCGTGCCGGACATGCCCGCGGCGTTCCAGGCCTGGCCGGTGCTGCTGCTCCTGGCGCTGATCCCCGCCGTGCTCGCCGGGCTGTCCCGGCGCGCTCGCCCCGCCCTGGCCGCCGCCGTGCTGCTCGGGCCCGCGGTGCTCGCGCCCGGCAGGCTCGCGCACGACGCGCAGCTCGTCGTCGACGCGGGCCTCGCCGCCCGCCCGGAACTGCTGCTGCCCGACACGCTCGACCCGCTCGCCCCGGCCTTCGGCACCTGGGTGCTGCTCGCCGGGCACGTGCTCACCCTCGTCGCGGGCGTCCTCGCGCTGATCGCGGGACGCGGCCTGTTCGAGCACACCGCCGGCACCTCGTTCGGCGGTGATCCCTTCAGCGGGCTTCCCGTCAGCGACGGCGCGCCGCACGATTCCCCCCGCGCGGGCGAGGCCGGGGCGGCCTCCGCCGCCGGAGCTCGACGGCAGGGCCTGCTCGCGCTGGTGCTGTGCGCGACGGCCGTCGCCGCGGTCGGCCTGCTGATGGGTCCGTTCATCTCCGACGACCCGTACCTGCTGGCCAAGTCCGTCGTGGACGCACCGGTCGCGGTCGCGGTCGGCAGCCTGCTGCTGGCGATCGCGGTGCCCGCCGCCGCCGCGTTCACGGCCGGATCCACCGATCCGGAGCTGGTGCGCGGCGGACTGCTCGGGCTCGCCGCCGGACTGGCCGCCGCCGTGGTGCCACCGCTGCTCTCGGTGGCCGTGCTGCCCCGGCTCCAGCTCGGCTGGGGCCCGGTGCTCGGGCTGGCCGCGGCGGTGGCGCTGGTGGCCCTCGCCGTGGTGGGCGGGCGCAATCCCGACCGCGACCGCGGCGACGTGGCGCTGCCCGCGCTGACGAAGCTGCTGCGGACCTCGGGCGTGCTGGCGCTGGCCGCCGGGGCGCTCGCGATCACCTCCGCGCTCCTGCCGCACCTGGAGATGCCGAGCTGGGTCGACGACCCCTCGCTCTACCCCGCGCGGCTGCTGTGGCCCGGCGGTGTCGTGCTGGTGCTGCTCGGCGCGGGCCTGCTCGTGCCGCGCACCGCCACCGCGCTGCGCCCCGCGCTGACCGTGGCCTGGGCGATGCTGCCGCTGGCGGGCGCCGCCGCGCTGGACACCGTGCTCACCTCCACCCAAGTCGCCGGGGCGACCGCGGGCCCGGGGGCGTGGACGTCCGGGGCGGCGATGGTGCTCGCGGTGCTCGCCGCGATCGTGGCCGCGCTCGCCGGCGGCGTGGAGCGCGACGACGTGGACCTCACCGAACGGGACTGGCGGCCGGTCGTGGCGGTGCCCGCCGGGATCTCGGCGCTGCTGGGCCTGGCCGCTGTCCTGCTGCCGGTGCTCGCCGCTCCCGGCTACACCGCGCCGGGCGTGTTCACCGAGTTCGGCACCACCTCGTGGGGCCTGATCGGGGCAGGTGCGGCGGTGCTGATCGCCGCGGTGCTCGCGGCCCGCAGCCGTCCCGCGCGGGCGGTGGCGCTGCTCGGCGGCGCGGCGCTGGTGATGGCCGCGCGCGCCCTGGAGTTCCCGCTCACCGCCGACCGCACCGAGGGCGGCTCCCCCGCGCTGGGGCTGTGGTTCGCCCTGGCCGCGATCCTCACCCTGCTGATCACAGCGATCCTCGCCGCTCGCCGGGACTGACCCTTGGTCCCTGGCCTGGGTAGTGGGTCGGGTGGCGGAACCTCAGCGGTTTCCTCGCTGCGGGATCTTTTTGCCGAGTGGCTCCGCCACGAGCGAAAAAGCTGTCCTCGCGAGGAAACCGCTGAGAACCCGCTGCGGTGCCGGTTGCTCAAGCTGGTCGCTGCTCAGCGGCTTCGCCGCTGACAAGACACGGATCAAGAACATTGCTCGGCCGGAAAGCCAAGATCAAAGGCGGGCGGTGAGGCTCGCGGTCGCGGTCCGGGGCCGCCGTCGCGGACCGCGTGGGCGGCGGCGGAGACGAACCGGTCGGTTCGGCGTGCTCCGGCGGAACCTCACTGCTCCGGAAAAACCGGGGAAATTGTGTTCTGGGTCCCCTTGACGGGTCCCGAAGAGGTGTTCCGTTCGTCACTTACGCGCCGCATCCAGCGGTTTCAACTCGGTGAAATAGCCGGTCTGGATGCATTCACCTGCGGCGATCGGGCCAATGAGGTGAGCCAGTTCACCGGGTGCGGCGCACCGGCGGTCCTCGCAGGTCGCTATCGTCGCCGAGTCCGACACCGACGTCGCAGGAGAGTCGAGTGGACCTGTACGAGTACCAGGCGAAGGAACTCTTCGCTTCCCACGGAGTGCCGACGCTGCCCGGTTCCGTGGCCGTAACCCCCGAAGAGGCCAAGGCAGCCGCCGATGAACTCGGCGGGCCCGTGGTGGTCAAGGCCCAGGTGAAAACCGGGGGCCGCGGCAAGGCCGGCGGCGTGAAGCTGGCCGAGACGCCGGACGAGGCCCAGACCAAGGCCGAGGCGATCCTCGGCTTGGACATCAAGGGCCACGTGACGCGTCGTGTGCTGATCACGACCGCCTCCGACATCGCCGACGAGTACTACTTCTCCTTCCTGCTCGACCGCGCCAACAGGAACTTCCTGGCGATGGCCTCGGTCGAGGGTGGGATGGAGATCGAGGAAGTCGCCGCGACCAAGCCCGAGGCTCTGGCGCGCATCGCGATCGACCCGATCCAGGGCGTGGACGCCGCCAAGGCCCGCGAGATCGTCGACGCCGCGAAGTTCCCGGCCGAGGTCGCCGACCAGGTCGTCGACGTGATCGTCAAGCTGTGGGAGACCTTCGTTTCGGAGGACGCCACGCTCGTCGAGATCAACCCGCTGGTCAAGGACCCGCAGGGCAAGATCATCGCGTTGGACGGCAAGGTCACGCTGGACGAGAACGCTTCGTTCCGGCAGCCGCAGCAGGCCGGTCTGGTCGACGCCGAGGCGGAGGACCCGCTGGAGGCGAAGGCCAAGGCCAAGGACCTCAACTACGTCAAGCTGGACGGCGAGGTCGGCATCATCGGCAACGGTGCCGGTCTGGTCATGTCCACGCTGGACGTGGTGGCCTACGCGGGCGAGGCGCACAACAACGTCAAGCCGGCGAACTTCCTGGACATCGGCGGCGGCGCGTCCGCCGAGGTCATGGCGGCCGGACTGGACGTGATCCTCGGCGACAGCGACGTGAAGTCGGTGTTCGTCAACGTCTTCGGCGGGATCACCGCGTGCGACGCCGTCGCCAACGGCATCGTGCAGGCGCTGAAGATCCTGGGCGACGACGCGACCAAGCCGCTGGTCGTCCGCCTCGACGGCAACAACGTCGAGGAAGGCCGGCGCATCCTGGCCGAGGCGAACCACCCGCTGGTCACCTTGGTCGACACGATGGACGGCGCGGCCGACAAGGCCGCCGAACTTGCTGCTGCGGGGGCGTGACCCATGGCCATCTTCCTCAATGACGACAGCAAGGTCATCGTCCAGGGCATCACCGGGTCCGAGGGCACCAAGCACACCGCGCGGATGCTGAAGTCGGGCACGAACATCGTCGGTGGCGTCAACGCCCGCAAGGCCGGGCAGACCGTCGAGATCGAGGGCAAGCAGCTCAAGGTCTTCGGCACCGTCGCCGAGGCGATGAAGGAGACCGGCGCCGACGTGTCGGTGCTGTTCGTGCCGCCGAAGTTCGCCAAGGACGCGGTCGTCGAGGCCATCGACGCCGAGATCCCGCTCGCCGTGGTCATCACCGAGGGCATCCCGGTGCACGACTCGGCGTACTTCTGGGCGCACGCGAACGCCACCGGCAACAAGACCCGCATCGTCGGGCCGAACTGCCCCGGCGTGATCTCGCCCGGCAAGTCCAACGCGGGCATCATCCCGGCGGACATCACCGGCCCCGGCAAGATCGGCCTGGTGTCGAAGTCGGGCACGCTGACGTACCAGATGATGTACGAGCTGCGCGACATCGGTTTCTCCACCGCGGTCGGCATCGGCGGTGACCCGATCATCGGCACCACGCACATCGATGCGCTCCAGGCGTTCCAGGACGACCCGGAGACCGAGGCGATCGTGATGATCGGCGAGATCGGTGGCGACGCCGAGGAGCGCGCCGCGGACTACATCAAGGCCAACATCACCAAGCCCGTGGTGGGCTACGTCGCCGGGTTCACCGCGCCGGAGGGCAAGACGATGGGCCACGCGGGCGCCATCGTGTCCGGTTCGTCGGGTACCGCGGCGGCGAAGAAGGAAGCTCTGGAGGCCGCCGGCGTCAAGGTCGGCAAGACCCCCAGCGAGACCGCGAACCTCATGCGCGAGATCGTCAAGGGCTGACTTTCCGCTTCACGACCGGGGCCGGGCACCTTATTCGGGTGCCCGGCCCCGGTCGTTCCGGCCCGTCGTCCGAGGTCATGGGGCCGGTCGTGTTCCGGGCCGCGGCGGTGAACTTCTCCACAGTTGCCAACCGGGAGCGCCCGCCGCCGCGATGGGCCACGTCTCGGCCGGTCCCCTGCGGGCTCCGCGCGGGTGGTGACCGGGGTGAACGCGCCGGGGCGCGGTTCGGCCGAGCGATTCGGGTGGACGACCGCGGATCGTCGTACCCGTTCGGCGGCTGAATCACAGTCCGATACCGTTTCGAGTGTCACTCTTCCAAGTGACACTTGCGTTCTCCTGACCCTCGGCGAGGAGGAGTCCTCTCAATCATGTCCACGCCCTACGGTGCGCCCCCGCCCCACCAGCAGGCACCTCCGCACGCAGGGCCTCCTCGTGCGGAGACGCCGCAGCCCGGTGACGCGGGCGGCACCGACATCAAGTCCGTCCTGCCCCTCGTGGCCGCGGGCGCCGGGATCGTCGCGTACGTCCTCGGCTTCTTCGACCCGGCCGCCGCCGGGCTCATCACCGGAACCGCCGGTCTCGCGATCATCGCGACCGCCGTGCTGATGGGGATGCGGAAGCTGCCGAAGTCCCCGAACACCCTGGTCGCCGCCACACCGCTCGCGGTCTACGGCGTGCTGGCGCTGCTGCAGGCCGTGGTCGGCGGGCTCGCAGGCGCCGTCGTGATCGTGCAGCTGGTCCTGGCCCTCGTGCAGGCCGTCGCCGTCGTCGTGCTGGTGCTCGCCGAGGCCGAGGTCGTCGCGGTCGGCGGCGGCAAGAAGCCCGAGCCGCGCGGACGCCAGCAAGGCCCGAACACCGGTCCGTTCCCGCCGCTCGGCGGCCCCGGCCAGCCCGGTCCGGGCGGCCCCGGCGGCCAGCCGCCGTTCGGGCAGCAGCCCGGCCAGCCCCAGCAGCAGTGGGGACCGCCGCCGGGCGGTCAGCCCGGTTACGGCGGGCCGCAGGGCGGCCCCGGCCAGCCGCCGCCCGGCGGGCACCCCGGCGGTCCCGGGCCGCAGGGCGGTCCCGGGCACCCCGGTCAGGGCGGCCCCGGTGGTCCGGGCCCGCAGGGCGGTTACGGCGGACCGGGCGCGCCGGGCGGCTACGGCGGTCCCGGTGCTCCGGGCGGTCCGGGTGGCCCCGGTCCGCAGGGCCCGGAGAGCCCCGCGGGCGGCTCGGCCACCGGTGACCCCGGCCCGGCCTCCGGCCCGCAGTCGCAGGTCCCCGACGGGCCCGAGGGCACGCGGCAGATGCCGTACCCGGGTTCCTCGCACTAGTTCGATCGCGCGGACCGGGTCCGCGAGCCGAAGGGCGCCGACCGCATTCGCGGCGGCGCCCTTCGCGCGTTCCGGAACCGGGCTGGACGCAGCGTGATCGACGTCGCCCGATGGGCGGACGCTGCGGCGAGTCATGGGCGGTGCGCGCGGAGCCGGGTGCGAGATTCGGCCGCATGCCGCTGATCGAATCGCTGCCCGATCCGGACCTGGTGCCCGAGCCCGACGAGGAGCACCGCGACCGGATCGGGGCGCGGCGCCTCGGCTTGGTCGTGGTCACCACGACCCTGATCGGCTACCTGCTGGCCGCGACGCTGCTCGCGCTCGCCACCGGCACCGCCCGCGGTGCGGACGTCGCGCTGCCGACCCTGCTGGCCGCCGCGGTGCCGGGGTGGCTCGCCGCCCACCAGGTGCCGCTGCTGATCCTCGGCGCGCCGCTGTCGGTGCTGCCGTTCCTGCCGACCATCGCGCTCGGCCTGCTGATCGCCGCGATCACCGCCGCCTTCCTGCGCCGCTACGAGCTCAGCGGTGCCCGCGACGCGGTCCGGGTGATCGGCGTGGTCGGCTTCACGCACGCGGTGCTGGGGGCGGCGCTGGCCGCGCTGCTCGGCGGAGTCGTCGACGCGTCGGTGCCGGGGGCGTTCCTGCGCTGCGGACTGATCGCCGCCGCCGCTTCGGCGGCCGGGGCCTGCCGGTACGGCGAGCTGCTCGCCGCCCTGCGGCGGCTCGCGGGTCCGACGATCAGCGCCGGGCTCCGCGGTGGCCTGCTGGCCTGGGCGTGCCTGCTGGGCGCCGGCGCGCTGGTGGCGGTGATCGCGCTGTGCCTGTCCGCGCCGCGCGTCGGGGACTTGCTGAGCAGGGCGGACTCGGCGGGGGACGTGTTCGGGATGCTGCTGCTGTCGTTGCTGTACCTGCCCAACGCGATGGTGGCCGGGTGGTCGTTCGCGGCCGGGCCGGGGATCGGCGTCGGCGAGCTGGCCGTGCGCTTCTACGGCACGTCGCCCGGTCCGGTTCCGGAGTTCCCGCTGCTGGTGGCGCTCCCGCCGGGGGACGCGGCGTGGTGGTGGTCCGCGGTCGTGCTGCTGCCGGTCGCCGCGGGCGTGTTCGTGGGCGTGCGCTGCGGTCGCGACCTCGGCGGCGCGCACCGGTCGGCGTCGGTCGCGCTCGCCGCGCTGGTCGCGGCGAGCGGCGTGCTGGTGGTCGCCGCCGCGACCGGTGGCAGCGCCGGTGGCGGTGGATTCGACCCGATCTCGCTGCATCCGGTGCTCTCGGCGCTGGTCACCTTCGGCTGGGTGCTGGTCCCCGCGCTGCCCGCGATGTGGTTGTTCCCGGCCGATCCGGCGTCCCCCGCGGCGGAGTCTGACGCGGAGGCGCCGCCGGAGCCCGACGTGGCGGACGAGGTCGTCGACGAGGTGGCGGACGACGCGGCGGACGACTCCGAAACGGCGGACGACTCAGACGAGGACGACGCCGAGAACGACGCCGACGAGGACCAGGACGCTCCCGAACTGGAAGAAGTGGACCTCGAAGCCGACGAGTTCGACGTCGACGAGGCGGAATGGGCCGACCTGGTCCTGCGCGCCCAGCAGGCCGACGCCGCCGAACCGGTGGTGTCCTGGTCCGGGGACCTCTACGCCGACGAGGGGCCCGCCGTCGACGAGCGGCCCGGCGACGACCACGACGCGGAGCCCGAGCCGGGCGCGCCGTCCTCCGGCGCCGAACCCCGGGCCGACGACCGCTGAGCCGGTGAGGGCTGGGCCACTCGCGCCGGACCTGGCCGAGTCCGGGACGGGCCCGCCGCCTACGCTGCTCGGTGAGATCGTGACCAGGCACTGTCAGGAGTCAGAGCTGAGCACCCCCGCATCGAACGCGGCCTCCGCAGCACATCCGGACCCTGCCCCCGGCGCCTCCGGGCCGGATCCGGCCGCGCAGGGGCCGACGCGGTTCCGCCCCGCCGAACCCGCCCGCGTGCTCGTGCTGGTCTCCGGTTCCGGAACCCTGCTGCAAGCCGTGCTGGACGCCACCGCGCAAGCCGGGCACCCGGTGCGGATCGTGGCGGTCGGCGCGGACCGGCCCGGCATCGAAGGCCTCGCCCGAGCCGAGCGCGCCGGGATCCCGACGTTCGTGCGCCGCGTCGCCGACCACGCCTCCAGGCAGGACTGGGACGAGGCGCTGACCGAGGCGTGCGCCGCCTACGAACCGGACCTGGTCGTGTCCGCGGGCTTCATGAAGCTCGCCGGTGAGCGCTTCCTGGCCCGCTTCGGCGGTCGCTACCTCAACAGCCACCCGGCGCTGCTGCCCGCGTTCCCCGGCATGCACGGGGTTCGCGACGCCCTGGACTACGGGGTGCGCGTCACCGGCTGCACGCTGTTCGTGGTCGACGCGGGCGTGGACACCGGCCCGATCCTGGCGCAGGAGGCCGTGCCGGTACTGCCCGGCGATGACGAGGCGAGCCTGCACGAACGCATCAAGGCGGTCGAGCGGCGGCTGCTGGTCGAGACCCTGGAACAGCTCGCGCGGCACGGCTGGACCGTGCAGGGACGGAAGGTGGAAATCCCGTGACCCAGAACTCGCAGGAACGGCGGCCGGTGCGCCGGGCGTTGATCGGCGTGTCCGACAAGTCCGGCTTGCTGGACCTGGCCACCGGGCTGCACGCGGCCGGCGTGGAGATCGTCTCCACGGGCGGCACCGCGCGCGCCCTCGCCGACGCCGGAGTGCCGGTGACCCCCGTCGAGGAGCTCACCGGGTTCCCGGAGGCGCTGGACGGCCGGGTCAAGACGCTGCACCCGCGGGTGCACGCGGGCCTGCTCGCCGACCTCCGGCGCCCGGAGCACGCCGAGCAGCTGGCGGAACTGGACATCCCGGCGTTCGACCTGCTCGTGGTGAACCTGTACCCGTTCGTGCGGACCGTCGCCTCCGGCGCGGGCCCGGACGAGGTGATCGAGCAGATCGACATCGGCGGCCCCGCGATGGTGCGCGCCTCGGCGAAGAACCACGGCAACGTCGCCGTGGTCGTCGACCCGAGCAAGTACGAGTGGCTGCTGGAGCAGGTGCGCGCGGGCGGCTTCACCCTGCCCGAGCGGGTGGAGCTGGCCGCGGAGGCCTTCCGCCACACGGCGTCCTACGACGTGGCCGTGGCCGGGTGGATGAGCCGGGTGCCGACGGGCGACGACTCGGCGTTCCCCGGCTGGCTGGGCGAGACGTGGGAGCGGCGTTCGGCGCTGCGCTACGGCGAGAACCCGCACCAGGCCGCCGCGCTCTACGTCTCCGGCGGCGAGGCGACGGGCCTGGCCGCGGCGGCCCAGCTGCACGGCAAGGAGATGTCGTACAACAACTACGTGGACGCGGACGCCGCGTGGCGCTCCGCGCACGACCACGCGCAGCCCTGCGTGGCGATCATCAAGCACGCGAACCCGTGCGGCATCGCCGTCGCCGACGACATCGCCGACGCGCACCGCAAGGCGCACGAGTGCGACCCGGTGAGCGCGTTCGGCGGCGTGATCGCGGCGAACCGCGAGGTGACGGTGCCGATGGCGGAGCAGATCGCGGAGGTGTTCACCGAGGTCGTCGTCGCGCCCGGGTACGCCGACGGCGCCGTCGACGTGCTGACGCGGAAGAAGAACGTGCGCGTGCTGACCGCGCAGCCGCCGCGGTCGGGCCGGATCGAGATGCGGGCCATCTCCGGCGGGGTGCTGGCGCAGCAGTCCGACGCGATCGACGCCGAGGGCGACGACCCGGCGAACTGGACGCTGGCGGCGGGGTCCGCGGCGGACGAGGCGACGCTGGCCGACCTGAGCTTCGCCTGGCGCGCGTGCCGCGCGGTGAAGTCGAACGCGATCCTGCTGGCCGATGACGGCGCCACGGTCGGTGTCGGCATGGGCCAGGTCAACCGGGTCGACTCGGCGCGGCTGGCGGTGGCCCGGGCCGGTGAGCGGGCCCGCGGTTCGGTGGTCGCCTCCGACGCGTTCTTCCCGTTCGGCGACGGGCCGCAGGCGCTGATCGAGGCGGGCGTGCGGGCCATCGTGCAGCCCGGCGGTTCGGTGCGGGACAACGAGACCATCGAGGCGTGCGAGGCGGCGGGCGTGCCGTTGTACCTGACAGGCACCCGACACTTCGCGCACTGAGCTGGGGTTTCACGGCTCGTTTTGCTCTGTGGTCGGGTGGCGGAACCTCAGCTTCCTTCTCGCTGCGGGATCTTTTTCCCGAGTGGCTCCGCCACGAGGGAAAAAGCTGTCCTCGCGAGAAGGAA
>NZ_JBSFWJ010000112.1:0-12714 GCF_053592695.1 Saccharopolyspora sp. NPDC002578
AACCTCAGCGGTTTCCTCGCTGCGGGATCTTTTTTCCAAGTGGCTCCGCCACGAGGGAAAAAGCTGTCCTCGCGAGGAAACCGCTGAGAACCCGCGGGTGGTCGATCTGCGTGCGTGGTCGCTGCTCAGCGGCTTCGCCGCTGACAGGACAACGATTAAAAGATCAGTTCGAAAGAACCCCTAGGACGGTCTCCGGTTCTTGCGGCGGCCGCCTAGGTCAGCCGTGGCGGATCTTGAGCCAGTGGAGCTTGTCCTGTTCGCGGCGCGGCAGGCCGGCGACGACCAGGTCGTAGGAGTCCTCGATCATGTCGCGGACGAGGGGGTCCGGGACCGCGTCGTTGACGACGACGGTGTTCCAGTGGCGCTTGTTCAGGTGGTAGCCGGGGCCGACTGCGCTCGGGTAGCTCGTGCGCAGGGACACCGCCAGGTCCGGCTCGCACTTCAGGCTCACCCGCAGCGGATCCGCGTCGAGCCTGCTGATCGCGAAGAGCTTCCCGGCGACCTTGAAGACGCTGTTGTGCTCGTCGAACGGGAACTCCTCCCGCGCGCCGGGCATGGCCAGGCACGCGGCTTTGAGCTCGTCGGGCGTCATGGCCCGAGGGTAATCGGCACCCCCGACGGTGGTGACCCGTCGCCCGGCGCGGGTGGCGCGACCGGACGACGGGTGTTCAGCGGACGCCGGTCGCGACGTCGAGGGCGGTCCACGCGAGCGCGGTGGCGGCGTCCACGAGGGCCTTCTCGGCGTCACCGCCGACGCAGTGGGCGGCGAACTCCGGCTGGTGGTTCAGCGCCGGGAGCGAACCGATCCCCACGTAGGGGTGGATCGCCGGCACCACCTGGGACACGTTGCCCATGTCGGTGGACGCGCGGTTCATCCGCCGCGCCACCGGGTCCCGGCCGAAGGTGCGGCCGAGCTCCTCGGCGTTGCGGACGTAGGCGTCCAGCGCCGGCCGGTAGGTGCGGAACTCCGCGTAGGGCTTGCTCTCCGGCGTGACCTCGAGCGAGGTCCCGGTGGCGAGGGCACCCGCTTCGAAGCAGCGCCACACCTTCTGCTCGGTCTCGGCCAGCTGCGCGGAGTCCTCGGCCCGGACGTACCAGCGCCCTTCGGTGCGCGCGGGGATCGCGTTCGGAGCCTCACCGCCGTTGGTCATCACGCCGTGGACGCGCACGGTGTGCGGCAACTGCTGGCGCAGCAGGCCGATCGCGACCTGGGCGACGGTGAACGCGTCGGCCGCGTTGACGCCCTGCTCGGGGTAGGCCGCGGCGTGGGAAGCCTTGCCGCGGAAGGAGACGTGCGAGTGCGACACGGCGAACGGTTCCGCCTCCGCGACGTCGACGGGAGCCGGGTGCGCCATCATCGCCAGGTCGAGCCCGGCGAACGCGCCGCGCTCCAGCAGTTCGACCTTGCCGCCACCGCCCTCCTCGGCGGGAGTGCCGTAGACCTCGATGGTCAGCCCGGCGGTGTCCGCGAGCGGTGCCAGGGCCCGCGCGGCGCCCGCGGTGATCGCCGCGATCAGGTTGTGCCCGCACGCGTGCCCGAGGCCGGGCAGCGCGTCGTACTCCGCGCAGAGCCCGAGGCGGAACGGGCCGCTGCCGAAGGTCGCGAGGAACGCTGTGTCGAACCCGAGGTACGCGGGCGTGATCGTGAAGCCCGCCTCCGCCAGGGAATCGGCCACCCAGCGCGCCGAGCGGTGCTCCTCCCACGCCGTTTCCGGGTGGGCGTGGAGCTGTTCGGAGAGCCGGATGAGCCGTTCGGCATCACCGGCGACGGTGCCGGCGGCCCGCTTCTTCGCCGCGTCGATCCCGGCCATCACTCGTCCCCGAGGACGCCGTACGACGGCGCGGAAGCGGGGTTGAGCGCGCGCGTCACGTAGTCGTCGCGCTGCGGCAGCCAGCGGTCGAGCAGCGCCCGGAGGTCGCCGATCGGGTCGTCGCTCCAGTCGACCCGCAGGTCGGTTTCGCGCCACGCCACTTCGCGCACGACGGAGAGCCCGGCGGAGTGCACCGGGCCCGCCTCGCCACCGGCGGCGGAACCGGCTTCGAGCGCGCGCAGCAGGCGGTCTTCGAGCTCACCGCCGGAATTCTCGAAGGAGTCCACGACGGCGTCGACGACCTCGGGCGAGCGCAGCATGTTCCCGGCGGCGACGACCCGCGCACCGACGCGATCCCGGTGCACGCCGAGGGATTCGGCGCCGGAGTACACGGCGCCGTCGCCGCCCGGTTCGAGGACGGTGAGCTGGCGGTGCTCGATCAGCTCGCGGCCCTCGACGACCGCGGCCAGCGCGTCGCGCGCCCCGGCTCCGGACGCCAGCGCGTCCAGGAGCTCCGACCCCAGCCGCGGGTCGGTGACGTTCTGCGAGGAGGCCCCGCCCACGCCCGCGCGCAGGTGGATGCAGCGGGCGGCCACGGCGGGGCTGGAGGACGTCACGGCGATGCCGACGGCGCCGGTGCCGTCGGTGCCCAGCACGGAGAACGTCATCGCGCACCTCCGGGGAGCACGGCGACGGCGTCGACCTCGACCAGCCACTCGGGCCGGGCGAGCGCGGAGACCACCACACCGGTGGAGATCGGGTGCACGCCGCGGGTCCAGCGGCCGACGACGCGGTAGACCGCTTCGCGGTAGCGCGGATCGACGAGGTAGATCGTCAGCTTGACGAGGTGCTCCATCCGAGCCCCGGACTCCCGCAGCAGCAGGTCGATGTTGGCCATCGCCCGCTCGGCCTGGGCCGCGACGTCGCCGACGCCGACCGATTCGCTGGTGTCGAGGTCCTGCCCGATCTGCCCGCGCACGTAGATCGTGTTCCCGGCGACGACCGCCTGGCACAGGTCGTTGTCCAGGCTCTGCTCGGGATAGGTGTCGCGGGTGTTGAAGGGGCGGATCCGCGTGTGCCCGCCTGCGACGATCGGGGCGTTCACCTGGTTCCCCTCGCTCGTGGAGGTCATCGGCTGCTCCTGTCGGTGGACCGGTCGGGGGTGTGCTGGGCGAGGTAACCCCGCTGGGTGGAGATGTGGTCGGCGACGTAGCGGGCGTCGTGCCACACGCCCCAGATGAAGCTGGACCCGCGGCGCGACAACCAGGGCAGGCCCAGGAAGTACACGCCGGCTTCGGCGGACACGCCGCGGCGCTGATCCGGCCGGCCGTTCTCGTCGAACGCGTCGACCTGCAACCAGCCGTAGTCGGTGGCGAAGCCGGTGGCCCAGACGATCGAGGTGACATCGGCTTCGGCCAGGTCGAGTTCGAGCAGGGGATCGGTCGCGCTGCCCGGCAGCGGGCCGAGGACGTGCGCTTCTGGTTCCGCGGGCAGGTCGAGGCCGTTGCGCTCGACGTACTCGTCCGCGGCGCGCAGCAGGTCGAGGTGCTTCGCGTCGCCGAGCTCGATGTTCGCGGCGAGGTCCGGTGCGAAGCGCAGCTTCCCGCCGTCGTACGAGGACGTCATGCCGACCAGCTCGATCCCCGCGTCCGCGAGGGCGCGGAAGTCCACCGTGCGCCCGCCACCGGCTCCGCTGACCGCGATGGTCACGTGCTCGGCGCCCTGCGGCGGGGTGTCGGCGTCCCAGAACCCGAGCACGCCCAGCCACCAGCAGAAGTCGCGGCCCCGGTACCGGCGGGGAGGGCGGTCGTGCGGGCCGACCGACAGCAGCACGCGGCGACCGGACCGGCGCAGTTCCTCGGCGATCTGCACGCCCGACGAACCGGCTCCGACGACGAGGACCGCGCCCTCGGGCAGCCGGCCGGGATTGCGGTACCCGCTCGAATGCAGCTGCGTGGCGACGGCGTCGTCCGGGACGATCGGCGGGATCACCGGCCGCTGGAACGGTCCGGTCGCGGCCACGACGAAGCGCGCGTCGATGGCGCCGTCCGAGGTCTCGACCCGGAATCCGGGCGCACCGGCGTTCTTGCGCACCGAGGTCACCTCGACGCCGCACCGGATCGGTGCGTCGATCCGCCGCGCGTACTCGGCGAAGTAGTCCGCGACCTCGTCCTTCGAAGCGAAGGAATCGGGGGCCACCGCGGCGAATTCCAGTCCGGGGAAGCGGTCGTGCCACGCGGGTCCGTTGGCCACCAGGGAATCCCACCGCTGCGAACGCCACCGCTCGGCGATGCGGTCCCGTTCGAGCACGAGGTGCGGCACCCCGTGCGCACCGAGGTGTTCGCTCATCGCCACACCGGCCTGGCCGGCCCCGACGACGACCACCTCGGTCTCTTCGATCGACATGTCAACCTCCGCTCCGGCGGTGGTCGGCCCGGCGTCGAGTTCACCGCGCCACCGCGGGAAAATCCTCGAACACCGCGGCACTTCCGTCCAACAGATGTTCTCGCTGCACTGGTTCGATTTTTCCGATGCGGACGGTCGCGGGAACGGACTTCCCGTTGCGCGCCGAGAAGAATCCGCCTACCGCGCGTCGACCGGGTCCCGCCGTCGTCCTACCGGTGCGGGGCCGACGTCCTCCGGGCGCAGCAGCGCGTTCCCGGCGGTCTCCTTGAGCGACAGCGCGGCGATGAGGCCGCCGACGGCGAACACCATCATGTACGGGCCGGGCACGAGGGTGCTGCCGGTCGCGGAGATGAGCACGGTCATCACGTAGGGCACCGTCCCGGCGAACAGCGCGGCGGTCACGTTGTACGCGATGGACAGGCCGCTCTGGCGGGTGCGCGTCGGGAAGATCTCCGCCGACCACACCGCGTAGGTGCCGAGGATCGCCGCGAGGACCACGCCCAGCAGCAGACCGGCGACCCAGGTCCCGGCCGATCCGGAGCGCATCAGCAGGAACGCGGGCGTGGCCAGCACCAGCAGCGCCGCGCAGGCACCGACGAAAACCGGCTTGCGCCCGACGTGGTCGGACAGGCGCCCGAACACCGGGACCAGCACCAGTCCCAGCAGCGAGATCGCCGTCGACAGCAGCGCGGCGCTGCCGTCGGAGTGCCCGAGGTGATCGGTCTCGTAGGTGACCAGGTAGGTCAGCACCACGTAGAACGGCACGTGCATGGCCGTCATCAGACCGGCGGCCTGGAGCAGTTCCCGCTTGTTGGTGCGCAGCAACTCCTTCGCCGGGCTGCGCGGGACGGTGTCGTTGGCTTCGAGCGCCCGGTACTCCGGGGTGTCCTCGATCTTGCTGCGGATGATGAAGCCGATGATGCCCAGCGGCGCGGAGATGAGGAACGGGATGCGCCAGCCCCACGAGGTCAGCTGCCCGTCGTCGAGTCCCACCGACAGCAGCAGGAACGTGAAGGAGCCGGCCAGGAAACCCAGCAGTGAGCCGACTTCCAGCCAGCTGACGCCGAAGCCGCGCCGCCGCCGGGGTGCGCTCTCGGACAGGAAGCTCGCCGCGCTGCCGAATTCCCCGCCTGCGGCGAAGCCCTGCACCATCCGCAGGACCACCAGCAGCACCGGAGCGGCGATGCCGATCGAGGCGTAGCCGGGCAGCAGGCCGATCCCCAGCGTCGCCCCGGACATCGTGAAGATGACCAGCGACAGGGTGCGCTTGCGGCCGATCTTGTCGCCCAGCGGCCCGAACACCGCGGCGCCGATGGGGCGGATGCCGAACGACACCGCGAACACGCCGAACACGGCCAGCAGCCCGGTCGTGCTGTTCTCGGCCGGGAAGAACACCGTCGCGACGGTTCCGGCGAGGTAGGCGTAGGCCGCCCAGTCGAACCAGTGCACGAACACGCCGACGGCTCCGGCCGCGACGCTGCGGCGCAGCGCGACCGCGTCGGCGGCCACCTCGACCTCCGGCGTCGCGGGGTCGTTGTGCGAGGTGGGCATGCGCGCCTCCTGGGGGGAATCGTGCGTTCCCCCGACGTGATCGCCGGGCGACGACGGCGGGAGCGAATTCGTGCGCAACAGCGTCACCCGGCGCGCGAGGATTCGTCCAATAGATGTTTCCGCTGTGGTGCAGCGGAAAATCAGATGCCGTCGGTCAGGAGGGGATGGCGCGCAGGAGGTCCATGACGGCCTGGGCGCGGGCGGTCTGGCGCACCCCGTCCACCGCGGTGATCGTCACTTCCAGCGGAGGGCGGTCGCCGCGCAGTTCGAGCGCCACGACCTCGCCGCCGCCGTAGGTCTGATCGGTCCGCGGCCGCTGGTTGAGCAGGGAGTACCCCAAGCCCTGCGCCACCAGCGAGCGCACCGTCTCGTAGCTCTGGCTGCGGTAGCGCACGTCGGGAGCGCTGCCCGAGGCCGCCACGACGGCGCGGAAGTAGTCCCGGCTGTAGGGCAGGTCCAGCAGCACCATCGGGTCGGGCGCCAGCTCGGCGAGATCGACCGTGGCCCGGTCCGCGAGGCGGTGACCGGCCGGGACGATGACGTAGGCCGGGGCCAGGGCGATGGTCTCCCGGTGCAGGTCGGTGTCGGCGGGCGCGCTCAGGCCGTAGGTGAGCGCGAAGTCGATGCCGCCGCTGCGCAGCGCCCGGTGCAGGTGCTCGGCTTCGGCTTCGACCACGTTCAGCTCGATGTCCGGGTGGTGCTCGTCGCAGGCCGCGAACAGGGCCGGGAGGTAGTACGGCGCGAGCGTCACGAAGCAGCCGATCGTCACCGGGCCCGACAGGGTGCCGCCGCTGCCGCGGGCCTCCGCCTCGACGTCGCGGGCGCGGGTCAGCAGGTCCCGCGCCTGGGCCAGCAGGCGTTCTCCGGCGGAGGTGAGGGTCAGCCCGCGCGCCCGGTGCCGGATGAACAGCTGCAGGCGCAGCTCGTGCTCCAGGTTGGCGATGGCGGAGGAGACCGCCGACTGGGCGATGCGCAGCTCGTCGGCGGCGGCGGTCATCGAGCCGCGCTCGGCGGCGGCGATGAAGTAGCGGAGCTGGACGAGCGTGAAGCCGGGCGTGGTCATACCGACCCTCGAGGTGCTGGTTGCGAAGCGGTTCTCCGCCGCAGACTAGCCCGCGCGCCGCGACCTCTCCGCGCACCCGGCAGCCGCCCGCCGAGCGGGTCAGGTCAGCTTGATCTGGCGGTTGACGTCCTTGTAGAGCAGGTACCGGAACTTGCCGGGGCCGCCCGCGTAGCAGGCCTGCGGGCAGAAGGCGCGCAACCACATGAAGTCGCCGGCCTGGACCTCCACCCAGTCGTCGTTGAGCCGGTAGACGGCCTTGCCTTCGAGCACGTAGATCCCGTGCTCCATCACGTGCGTCTCGGCGAACGGGATGACCGCGCCGGGTTCGAACGTGACGATGTTGACGTGCATGTCGTGGGCGAGGTCGTTCGGGTCGACGAACCGGGTGGTCGCCCAGGTCCCGTCGGTGCCGGGCATCGGCGTGGGCGCGACGTCCTGCTCCTGGACGGCGAACGCCGCGGGCGCGTGGCCTTCGAGCGGTTCGTAGGCCTTGCGGACCCACTGGAAGCTGGCGAGCGCGTCGGTGTCGTTGGCCACCGACCAGTCGGCACCGGCCGGGAGGTAGGCGTAGCCGCCGGGTGCGAGGTCGTGCCGGGTGCCGTCGATGACCAGCCGCAGGTCGCCGGAGAGCACGAACACGACCGATTCGACGCCGCTCTCCGGTTCGGGACGGGTGCTGCCGCCTCCCGGTGACACCTCGACGAGGTACTGCGCGAACGTCGTCGAGAACCCCTGGATCGGCTTGGCGAGGATCCACGCCCTGGTGCGGTCCCACCCGGGGAGGTTGCTGGTGACGATGTCGCGGAGCACGCCGCGCGGGATGACCGTGTACGACGCGGTGACGACCGCGCGGTCGGTGAGCATCGTGGACTGCGAGGGCAGGCCGCCCTCGGGCGAGAAGTAGCTCGGCTGGTTCAAGTGATCCCTTCCTCGTGTGGAGCGGGCGCGAAGCCGGGGGTGCGTTTATGTATACACAACCGGCCGGGCCGGTGGCGAGGGCCGGGGACGGCGAGCGTGCGCGGCGGATTCGCCTTCCCGCACTTCCCGCCGCGGGGGAATTCGTGGTCGACTTACCGGCTCGGCGAGCGCGCTCCGGTGACTGTTGACGGCGATCAGGTCGATGGCTACCGTTTCCGAATCACAGTCGTATACTTTCACATAGCGGAAACATCGGCTCACATCATGGACACATCGAGCGCAAGCTTGGAGGCGGTTCGATGACTGCCACGGACCGCCCGTCAGCTCCGGAAGGCGCCCCGAGCGCCCGCTTGTACAGCTACGACCTGGCCCCGACGAAGAAGGAAGGGCGCCGCTGGGGCGCCTACAACGTCTTCACGCTCTGGGCCAACGACGTGCACAGCCTCGGCAACTACGCGTTCGCGATCGGCCTGTTCGCCCTCGGGCTGAACGTGTGGGGCATCCTCGCCGCCTTCGCCCTCGCTTCCGTCCTGCTGTTCCTGCTGCTGACGCTGTCCGGCTACATGGGCCACAAGGCGGGTGTGCCCTTCCCGGTCATGAGCCGCATCGCGTTCGGGACCAGGGGAGCGCAGCTCCCGGCGGCCGTGCGCGGCATCGTCGCCATCGCGTGGTTCGGCATCCAGACCTACCTCGCGTCCTCGGTGCTCAACACGCTGCTGGTGGCCATGTTCCCCGCACTCGGCGGGTTGCAGGACCGGTCGGTGCTGGGCCTGTCGCTGCTCGGCTGGATCACGTTCCTCGTGCTGTGGGCCGTGCAGGTCCTCATCGTCAGCTACGGCATGCACGTGATCCGCCGGTACATGGCGATCGCGGCGCCCACGACGCTGATCACGATGTGCGGCTTGGCGCTCTGGATGTTCTGGCGCGCGGACTGGTCGATCTCGTTGTCCACGGCGCAGCCGCTCACCGGTGGGGCGATGTGGCTGAAGGTGCTGGAAGGCGCCGCGCTCTGGGTGGTGATCTACGGGACGTTCGTCCTGAACTTCTGCGACTTCACCCGCTCGGCCAAGAGCCGCCGGTCGATCGTGCGCGGCAACCTGGTCGGCATCCCGGTGAACATGCTCTTCTTCGCCGTCATCGTCGTCGTGCTCAGCGGCGCGCAGTTCAAGCTGGACGGACGGGTGATCACCAGCCCGACCGACATCGTGCAGACGATCCCGAACATGGTCCTGCTCGCGACCGCGTCGGTCGCGCTCATCATCCTGACGATCGCGGTCAACCTGCTGGCGAACTTCGTGGCGCCGATCTACGTGCTGGTGAACCTGTTCCCGAAGCACCTGAACTTCCGGCGGGCGGGGTTGGTCAGCGCCGTGATCGGGCTGGTGATCCTGCCGTGGAACCTCTACGACAGCCCGGTCGTGGTGAACTACTTCCTCGGCGGTCTCGGCGCGCTGCTCGGCCCGCTGTTCGGCGTGATCATGGCGGACTACTGGCTGCTGCGGAAGACCCGCGTGAACGTCCCGGACCTCTACACCGAGGACGCGGAAGGCGAGTACTACTACCGGCGCGGGTACAACCCGAAGGCGGTCTGGGCGTTCCTGCCCGCCGCGGCGATCGCGGTCGTGGTCGCGCTGGTGCCGGTCTTCGGCGCCGCGTCCGGGTTCTCCTGGTTCATCGGCGCGGCCCTCGGTGCCGTGATCTACGCCGTCATCGGTGATCGCCATCTCGACGGGCGGGACGTGGACGGCGAGTCGATCGCGGTGGCGGCGGAGTGAGCCGGGAACGCCCGGCACAGCTGGAGGAGGAGTAGGACCGTGCGCATTCTCGTCGTCAACGTCAACACGACCGCGACCATCACCGAGTCCATCGGCGAGCAGGCCGCGGGCGTCGCGGCCCCCGGCACCGAGATCGTGCCGCTGACGCCGTCCTTCGGCGCGGAATCCGTGGAGGGCAACTACGAGAGCTACCTCGCGGCGGTCGCGGTGATGGAAGCGGTCCGGGCCTACCCGGAACCGTTCGACGCCGTCATCCAAGCCGGGTACGGCGAGCACGGCAGGGAAGGGCTGCAGGAGCTGCTCGACGTCCCGGTCGTGGACATCACCGAGGCCGCCGCGAGTACCGCCCAGTTCGTCGGGCGCTCCTACTCGGTGGTGACCAGCCTGGACCGCACGGTTCCGCTGATCGAGGACCGGCTCAGCGCGGCGGGGCTCAGCGACCGGTGCGCGTCGGTGCGGGCGAGCGGCATGGCCGTGCTGGACCTGGACCGCGATCCGGCGGCGGCCGTCGACGCCATCGCCGAGCAGGCGGTGCGCGCGGTGGAGGACGACCGGGCCGAGGTGATCTGCCTGGGGTGCGGCGGCATGTCGGGGCTCGCCGAGCGCGTGGTGGAACGCACCGGGGTGCCCGTGGTCGACGGGGTCACGGCGGCGGTGACGATCGCGGAATCGCTCGTCCGGCTGGGGCTGACGACGTCGAAGGTGCGGACGTACGCCCCGCCGCGCCCCAAGAAGATGACCAACTGGCCGCCCCGCCCCTGAGATCGTCCTGCCCGCTTCCGCGCAGGGGGAAGCGAATTCTAAGGGGTCCTTTCCGAATGGCCTGCGTAGCGGGTCGCTCAGCGGAACCTCAGCGGCTTCCTCGCTGTCCGTTGCCGGTGTGATCGCGATTTCTGATGTATGCCGTACACGGCGAAATCGCTGTCCTCGCGAGGAAGCCGCCGAGAACCCGCCGGTGGTCGTCTTGCTCTGGCTGGTCACTGCTCAGCGGCTCCGCCGCTGACAAGACGACGATCAAAAGATCATTCTGAACGGGCCCTGAGTCCACGGCTGGCCGCACCGGGATTCCCGGTGCGGCCAGTTCCGCTGCGCGCCCGGCCGTGGCGAGCGCCGCGCGCGATTCCATTCATGGCCACAGTGGACGGTCATTCGTCCTGCGTCGATCCGTGAACTTCCCGCACCGCAACGACTTCTGGGTTCGTCGCTGCGGCGGCTCGACGTGTCACCGATGGCGATGTCGTCATTCCCCGGTGTGCTGAAAAGCGTTGACCGGCAAAACCGCGTTCGCTAATCTATCACTATACAAAATAAAGATTTCACATTGTGAAATTTGCTGAGGGAGGTTCCTTTGAGTTCCGTCCGGTACGACGTCAACCTCTCGATCCTGTTCACCGAACTCGACCTGCTGCGGCGACCCGCGGCGGCGAAGGCCGCCGGGTTCGACGCGGTCGAGTACTGGTGGCCCTTCCCGGCCGCGGTGCCCTCGGATCGCGAGGTCGACGCGTTCGTGCGGGCCGTCTCCGACGCCGGCGTCGCGCTGGTGGGCCTGAACTTCTTCGCCGGAGACCTGCCGTCCGGCGAGCGCGGCGTGCTGTCCGACCCGAAGCGCGCCGGCGAATTCCTCGACAACCTCGACGTCGCCGTCGGCATCGGTGACCGGCTCGGCTGCCGCGCGTTCAACGCGCTCTACGGCAACCGCATCGACGGCGTCGCACCGTCCGAACAGGACGATGTGGCGACCGAGAACCTCATCCGCGCGGCGGCGGCGACCGCGCGCATCGACGGGCGAGTGCTCATCGAACCGGTCAGCGGTGTGCCGACCTACCCGCTGCTGACGGCCGCGGACGCGCTGCGGGTCGTCGACGGGGTGCACGAGGAAGGCGGCGTGGACAACCTGCGGCTGCTGTTCGACCTCTACCACCTGACGGTCAACGGCGACGACCTCGACGCGGTGATCGAGCGGCGCGCGCGCGACATCGGCCACGTGCAGATCGCGGACGCCCCGGGCCGCGGCGAGCCGGGCACCGGGGACATCGATTTCGACCACTACTTCGCCGCGCTCGACGCCGCCGGATACACCGGGTACCTCGGCCTCGAGTACAAGCCGAGCGGGGCCAGTGCGGACAGCTTCGGCTGGCTCGCGCGCTGATCCGCAGCACACCACGGGGAAAGGGAGGCACCACGACGATGAGCAAGATCGGATTCATCGGCCTGGGCATCATGGGCGGCCCGATGGCGGCCAACCTGGTCGCTGCCGGGCACGAGGTCGCCGGGTACAACCGCAGCCGGGCCAAGGTCGACCAGCTGGTCGCCGACGGCGGCGCCGCCGCGGGCAGCGTCGCCGAGGCGGTCGCGGGCGCCGAGGTCGTGTTCACCATGCTGCCGGACTCGCCGGACGTCGAAGCCGTCGTGCTCGGCGAGGACGGCGTGCTGGCCCACGCGCAGCGGGGCGCGCTGCTCGTCGACTGCAGCACCATCCGCCCCGACACCGCCCGCCGCGTCGCCGAAGCCGCGGCGCAGCGGGAGGTGCGGGCGCTCGACGCGCCGGTCAGCGGCGGCGAGCCCAAGGCGATCGACGGCACGCTGTCGATCATGGTCGGCGGTGCGGCGGACGCGTTCGCCGCCGCCGAGGACGTGCTCGGCGCCGTCGGCGCCACGATCGTCCACGTCGGACCGGCCGGTGCCGGGCAGACCGTGAAGGCGGCCAACCAGCTCATCGTCGCGGGCAACATCGGCCTGCTCGCCGAAGCGCTGGTGTTCCTGGAGGCCCACGGCGTCGACACCGAGGCAGGTCTGGACGTGCTCGGCGGCGGCCTCGCGGGCAGCAGCGTGCTCAACGCCAAGGGCGCGAAGATGCGCGACCGCGAGTTCGGTCCCGGCTTCCGCCTCGAACTGCACCACAAGGACATGGGAATCGTGCAGGCCGCCGCCCGCGAAGCAGGCCTCACCGCACCCCTCGGCACCCTGGTCGCCCAACTCGTCGCCGCTTCTGTGGCTCAAGGTGACGGCGCCCTCGACCACTCAGCCCTGCTGAAGCAGATCACCCAGCTGAACGGCCGCTCTTGAGTTCGATGGCTTTTGTAGGGGGTCGCTCTGCGGAACCTCAGCGGCTTCCTCGCTGCGGGATCGATTTCTGATGTATGTCCGATACACGGCGAAATCGCTGTCCTCGCGAGGAAGCCGCTGAGAA
>NZ_JBSFWJ010000113.1:0-12660 GCF_053592695.1 Saccharopolyspora sp. NPDC002578
GAACCGGACTCGTTGAAGTCACGGGAACCGGACTCGTTGAAGTCACGGGAACCGGACTCGTTGAAGTCACGGGAACCGGACTCGTTGAAGTCACGGGAACCGGACTGGTCGAAGTCACGGGAACCGGACTGGTCGAAGTCGCGAGACCCGGACTCGTTGAAGTCGCGAGACCCGGACTCGTTGAAGTCACGGGAACCGGACTGGCCGAGATCGCGGGAACCGGACTCGTTGAAGTCGCGAGACCCGGACTCGTTGAAGTCGCGAGACCCGGACTCGTTGAAGTCACGCGAACCGGACTCGTTGAAGTCACGCGAACCGGACTCGGTCGCATGTCCGGTGTTGGAGTCCGTCTGCTGCGACGGCGTAGTGGAACTGTTGTCGGTGTTGCCGGTCGTCGATGTGTTGTCGCCGCCGGTGGTTTGGATTCCTCCGTCGCGGCCCTGGCCGGTGTTCTGGCCTTGGCCGGTGTTCTGACCTTGACCAGAGTTCTGGCCCTGGCCAGAGTTCTGACCTTGACCAGAGTTCTGACCCTGGCCAGAGTTCTGACCTTGACCAGAGTTCTGACCCTGACCAGAGTTCTGACCTTGACCAGAGTTCTGACCCTGACCAGAGTTCTGACCTTGACCAGAGTTCTGACCTTGACCAGAGTTCTGGCCCTGACCAGAGTTCTGGCCCTGGCCAGAGTTCTGGCCCTGGCCAGAGTTCTGGCCCTGGCCAGAGTTCTGACCCTGACCAGTCCCGGTGAAGTTCCCCGTACCCGTGAAGTTCCCGGTGCCGGTGTTCCCCGTGCCGGTGGTGTCGCCGTCGCTCTGGCCGTAGTCGGCCTGGGACTGCTCGTAGGTCGGCGGCGCGTCGAGGTGCTCCTGAACACCGGTTTCGGAGTCGTTGCCGCCGGTGCCCTTCTCGTTGCCCGTGCCGGTGTCCCCGGGGGACGAGGACTCCGTGTCGGGCAGCTTCACATCGACGTCGCCGATGTTCTTGAGGTCGCTGAGGCCGTCCAGCGAACCCGTGTCGACGTGCTCGCCGGACTTCCCGTAGGCGGTGCCGCCACCGCCGCGACCACCACCGCGACCCTGCAGGCCGCCGAGGAAGCCGGAGGTGAACGCGTACGGGTTGGCGGGGTCCTCCGCCTCGCCGGGCCGACCCTTCGGATCGCCGCCCAACTTCTGACCGGCCACGTCACCGGCGAGCGCGCCCAAGCCCTGCCCGGTGGCGAAGGTGACGTCGTAGGTTCCCTTGCCCCAGCCGCTGTTGGCGAACTTCTGCGCGCCGCCGCCCATGTCGGCGAGCTTCTCGGTGGCGGGCCCCATCTTCTTCACGTCGGGGACGCTCTTGCCGTCGGCGCCCTTGGCGATGTCGTCGGCGGCCTTCTTGATGAAGCCGCCCGCCATGTGCTCGCCGATGCCCTTGACCAGGCCGGCCGCCGCACCACCGGCGGCGCCGCCGACGACACCGCTGATCGCGGCGCCCTTGGTGAACTCCTCGTTCCACTCGGTGCGCTGGCCGGTGAGCATCTGGATGCCCTGGATGGCGGCGTCCAGGCCGACCTCGATCGCGGTGTTGATGACCATGCCCATGGCGATGTTCATCAAGACCTGCTTGATGATCTGCATGATCACCGCGCGGGCGGTGGCCGCCGCGGCGGCGACCAGCGCCTGCCCGATGCCGGGGATCCAAGACAGCGCGAGCGTCGCGGCCAGCATCACCAGCTGCACCACGATCATGATCTTCGAGTACTGGATGTCGGCCGCGGTGTTCTTCGCGAGGTTGCCGTGCTCCTCGGAACTGGACCGCAGCTGCTCCAGCATCGGCTTCAGCTCGTTCGCCGCGTACTGGGTGTAGGCGTCGACGAACTCGCCGCGCATGGCCTCGTTGAGCCCGTCGACGGACCGCTGCAGGACCTCGTCGAAGACCTCGATCTGCTGGGCGACCGTCTGCCAGGCGTCGGCCATCCGGTTCAGACCGGCCTCGTCGCCTTCCGGCCACGGCTGCCCACCAACGATCTCCAGCGCCTTCTGCAGGCCTGCTGGGAGTTCTGTGGGCATCGCGCGTCCTTAAGGCGTCAGGTAGTCACGGTCGGTCAGGAAGGAGTGCTCAGCGCTCCGAGTGGCGCTGGTAGTCGGACAAGGCATCCCCGTAACTGTCCACGGCTTCGCCGTACTGGGAGTCCAAGTCCTCCACGTTCTTGATGACGGCGGGCAATCCCTCGTCGGCGAACTCCTTGAGGGACTTCGCGAGCTTGGTCAACCCGTCCTGGGTGTCGGTGGCGCCTTGCAGGTAGGACGACTCGAAGCCCTTGCCGATCTTGTCGTCGCTCCAGCACCCGTGGTCGCGCTGCAACGCGGCCTTGAGCTCGTCGATCGCGTTGCCGAGGTTGTCCACGCCGTCGGCGAGCCCCTTGGTGACCCGTTCGGCTTCCGGGACGTTGAGGTACACCTCATCTGTTGCCATGATCCAACACCCTCCCCGAGCGGTCCTTAGCGGCGTTCCCAGCCGTCGTCGTCATCGTTGTGCTCGGCCGGTCGCTTGGCCGCGGCGGGCGAGTCGCCGCCCGCTTCGCGCACGAGGTTCAGCGACGGCTCCATCACCTTGCCGAGCACCGCGGCCAGATCGGCTTCGCCGCTGGCCAGCTCGTCGAGCTCGTAACCGGGCACGGGCGAGCCGCCCATCAGTTCCTGCATGGTCTTCAGGCTCTGCTGCCGGGCCTGCTGCAGGACCTCGGTGACGGCCGAGGCGAGTTCGGCGGGCGCCATCGACCGGTACGCGGTGGTGTTGAACTTCAGGTCGGAGAGCTCACCGTTGCCGTCCAGCGTCACGGTGATCATGTGGTTCTTCGACTCGACGACCGTGGTCGTCTCGGACAGCTTGCGCTGGAAGTCGGCGAGCTTGGCCTGCTCCTGCTCGAAGGCCTCGATGGCCGCGCCGAGGTCGGGCATCCCGCCCCCGGAGAATCCGGAAGTCATGGTCGTTCTCCAATCGCTGTCGGGTGGGCGGCGGGTCAGTCTCGACCCAGGACTCCGCCGGAGAGCCCGTCCGTGGCGTCCCAGACGTCCTCGTCCTCTTGCTGCAGGGTGTTGCGGTCCCGGTCCTGGTTCCCGCGCGAACCGAGCGCGCCGCCCATGCCCGCTCCCATGCCCGCCATCGGCGGCATCATCGGCGACCCCATGCCTCCGCCCGCGGCGCCCGGAACGCCGCCGGGCATCCCGGCGCCGGGAACTCCGCGCGGCACGGCCGAAGACGCGCCGTTCGGGACCGAAGCCCCCGCCGTCTCCACCCCGGGCAACGAGGTCGATCCGGGCAGCGACGGCGACGCCGACAACCCGGAGGTGGCGGGCAGGCCGCCGGTGACGTTCGGCAGCGACGGCAGCTTCGCCGACGGACCGCCCGCGGTCCCTGCGGAACCGGCGGAGGCGCTGCCGGTGGCGGGTGCGTGCGCGGCGGGGTGCGTGCCTTCGAGACCCGGGGCCGGAGCTCCCGGCGGCACGGCCGGACCACCGGTGGTGCCCGGAGGCAGACCCGGCACGGCCGCTTCACCGGAGCCGAACGCCGTCGCCTCAGCGGTGCGCCCCGCCTCGCCGGTCGTTTCGTCGGTGCCGGGCTGGCCGAGCGTCTCGGCCCAGTGCTGCCGCCGCTGCTCGAAGAGCGATTCGGTGGAGGGCCTGCCGCCGCGCTCACCGTCGGAGGACGAGGTCGTGGCGCGCTCGCCGCCGCCGATCGAAGCCGGCATCCCGAACGTCGTCATCTCCCCGGCACCCGAGTCGCCGGAAGCGCCGGAGCCGCCGGAGGAGGTGGAGCGACGCTTGGCCTGCGATGCCGCGCCGCCGAACCCGGCCGCGCCGGTCGCGCCGAACGCGCCCATCATCGGCGCCGCCGAACCCGACTGCGGTGCCAGCACGCCGGAATCGGTCAGGCCCGCGCTCTCCACGACCGAATCGTCGGCCGACGGCGCGCCCCACGTCCCCGCCGACTCGCGACCGAGAACGCTGCCGTCGCCGGACATCCGCGTCGTGGTCCCGACCGACATCGGGGCCATCATGGTCCCCGCGGTTCCGGAGGAGTCCATCGTGGCCGGTCCGCCGGTCGACATGGTGCCCGCCGACCTCGCCGACGCTCCGCTGCCGCCGTCGTTGGCGGCACCGCCGGAGGAGTTGCGGCTGGGCAGCACCCGCAGCTGCGAACCCAGGTTCTGGTAGGTCAGCGCGAGCTGCTGCAACACCTGGTTGGCGTGCTCGCCCTGCGCGGTCTCCTGCTGCTGCTGGTTGGCCTGCGCGGCCGGATCTCCCGCCGCTGCGGGGTTCGCGGCCAGCGCGTCCCTGCCCTGCTGCCGCTGCGTCTGCACGTCGTTGACCTGGCGCTGCGCCTCGGCGAGCGCGTCGCCGAGCTGGTTCATCACCGAGCTGTAGGCGGGCGCGCTGATCGTGTCGATGAGCCGCTCGATGGACTGCGTGATCTTCTGCGCGGCGTCCTGGAACAGTTCCGCGCCGGGACCGCGCCACGACTGCTCGACGCGGCGCAGCTCGCTGCGGAACCCGTCGGACAGGCCCCGCAGCCGCCCCGCGATCTGGTCGAAGCGCTGACCGTCCGCGTAGAACTGCTGCGGGTTGCCCGTCGCCAGGATCTGCGCCGTGGACTCCAGCGGCGGTCCCGCCGGTGGCGGGGGCTGCTGATCGGGCTGCGGCTGCACGTCTCCCGGCACGGAGGTTCCGTCGCCGAGCGGGGCCTGACCACCGGAGGCCGGGTCCGCCTGGACATCGGGCGTGCTCATCGAAATCGCTCCTCGGTCGGGAAAACGTTGCCGCGGGCCTGATCAGTCCACACCGGATTATCCCTCGCGGCCCAGCACGGGGGAGACCGCCTCGCTGCCGTCCTCGTGCCAGGAGTTGCCGTCGTCCACCAGCCAGGTGCTGGACTCCCGGTTCTGGCCGGCACCGCCACCCGCACCGGCGCCGCCCATGCCGCCCATCGGCGGCATCATCGGCATGCCACCGGCACCGGCGCCGCCACCGACGCCGCCCATGCCACCGCCCGCGGCGCGCGCCGCGGCCATGTCGGGCTGCGCGCTCGGCACGTTCGGGTCCATCGCGGCGTTGGTCGTGGTCGTACCGGGCTGGGCGAGGTCGGGGGACACGCCGCCCGCGCCACCGGCGTCGGGCAGCGAGACACCGGCCCCGCCGCCACCGCCGACGCCGCCACCGGCCGCGCCGCCGATGTCGTCGAGCGCCGCACCCGCATCGGCGGACAGGTCGTCCATCGTGTGCATGGTGTCCTCGGCCGGGGCGAGGAAGTCGCTGAGGTCCTTGCTCAGCGGCGACATCGCTTCCTGACCGGTGAGCTCGGCCATCGCCTGGTCGGCCGCTTCGTCGCTGGCGGAGACCACGCCGTCGACGACGTCGCTCATCTCGTCGTAGGACAGCGGCTGGCCGTCCGCGCCGAGCTGGCCGATGGCCTCCTCGCCCGCGGTCCGGGCCTGCTCCACGACGTCGTCGAGCAGGGCCTGCGCCTCCTCGGAGCCCGCCGCGTCCTCGCCGAACATCTCGTCCAGGGCGGCCTGGCCGTCCTCGCGGGCCTGCTCGGCCATGTCGTCGACGATGTCGCTGGCCTTGTCCGAGGAGACCTCGATCGGCGAACCGTCCGGGTTGGTCGGCATCTCGCCGTCCTCGCCCTCGCCTTGGCCACCGGAGCCCTGGAGGCCTTCCAGCGCGTCCTCGCCGAGTTGCGCCGCGTCGTCGGTCGCGTCGCCGAGGGCGTCGCCGACCGCGTCGGGATCGATGCTCGGTTCCTCGGAATCCTCGCCGGAGCCGGAATCCTCGCCCGAACCGCTCTCGCCGCCGGAGCCGCTGCCGGACTCGCCGCCGCCGGAGCCGGAGTCGGAACCGCCGCTGCCGCTGCCCGAGTCGCCGCCGGTGAGCCCTTCCAGGGCTTCCTGCCCGGCCTGCTCGGCACCGCTGGTGGCGCTGTCGAGGGCGTCGCCGACCGCGTTCGGGTCGATGCTCGGCTCGTCGCCCTTGCCCCCGGACCCGCTGGAGCCGCCGGAGCCCGGCCCGCCGCCGGAACCGGAGCTGCCGAGCCCGCCGGTGCCGGAGCCGGATTCGCCGCCGGTGAGGCCTTCGAGGGCTTCCTGCCCCGCTTGCTCGGCGCCGCTGGTGGCGCTGTCGAGGGCGTCGCCCACGGCACCCGGGTCGATGCTCGATCCGCCGCTGCCGGAGCCGGTGTCCCCGCTGCCCGAGCCGGTGTCGCCGCCGCTGGAGCTGGTTTCGGGCAGTCCGCCGCCCGAGCCGCCCGACCCGGAACCGGAGCTCGTCTCGGGCAGTCCGCCGCCGGAACCGGAACCGCCGCTGCCGGACAGCCCCTCCAGTGCTTCCTGCCCGGCCTGCGCCGCGCCGTTGGTGGCGCCTTCCAGCGCGTTGCCGATCGCGTTCGGGTCGACGCTCGCTTCCTGTTCGCCACCGGAACCGGACTGCTCGCCGGGCTTCTTGCCGCCCGTGCCGGAGCCGGTACCGCTGCCGGTGCCGGTGCCGGAGCCCATGCCGCCCGGCATGAAGCCGCCGCCGGAGCCGCCCGTGCCCGAACCGGTCTCGCCGGTCCCGGAGCCGGTTTCGCCGGTCTCGCCGCCGGTACCGGAACCCGTCCCGCTGCCGGTGCCGGAGCCCAGGTCGCCGCCGGTCCCGCTGCCGGTGTCGCCCGCACCGGCCAGCCCGGACAGCGCTTCCTGGCCCATCTGCTCGGCGCCGCTGGTCGCCTCGTTGAGCGCCCCGCCGATCGCGTTCGGGTCGACGCCGCCCTGGCCGGAGCCGGTGCCACTGCCGGTGCCACTGCCGGTGCCCGAACCGGTGCCGCTGCCCGTCCCGCTGCCGGTGCCGGACCCGGTGCCGCTGCCGGTCTGGCCGGTGCCGTAGCCCGTCTCGCCGGAACCCGTGCCGGAGCCCGTGCCCGAGCCGGTCTGGCCGGTGCCGTAACCCGTTTCGCCGGTGCCGTAGCCCGTCTCGCCGGTGCCGTAGCCGGTTTCGCCGGTGCCGTAGCCGGTTTCGCCGGTGCCGTAGCCGGTCTGGCCCGTTTCGCCCGTGCCGTAACCGGTTTCGCCGGTGTCCATGCCAGTGGGGCCATAGCCACCGGAGCCGTAGCCGCCGCTGCCGTAGCCGCCGGACCCGTAGCCCGACCCGGTGCCGGTGGGGCCGTAACCGCCGGAGCCGTAACCACCGGACCCGTAACCCGACCCGGTCCCGGACGGGCCGTAGCCCCCGGCCGAGGAGGTCATCGGGAGCTGGGTGGTCAGCGGGGTCAGCGCCGAACCGGTCGACTGGTAGCTGTCGGCGAGGGAGCTGACGACCTCGCGAGCAGAGTCGAGGATCTTCTTGGCGGTCTTCACGCACACTTCGGCCGCGGCTTCGGCGCCCTTGAGCTGCCCGGCCATCGAGTTGAACGCGTCCGCCCAGGCCGAGGCCTTCAGGTAGGCCTGCACCAGCGGCACGACGGCGGCCTTGGCCCGCGCCGCCTGGTCGCCCGCCTCTTGGAGGCCTTCGGCGTAGCGCCCGTCCTTGAGCGCGGTCACGACCTCGTCGGCGGAGCTGAGCAGCTTCTCCGCGTACTGCCCGAAGGATTCGCCCGCGGCGCCCTGGAAGGACTGGCCGAGCTTGCCGACCTGCTCCTTGAAGGACTGGTTGGCCTCGTCGAGCCGCTGGGTGATGGTCTTGAAGGACTCGCCCGCGGCCTGCAGACTGCTCGGTTCCCCGTTCAGGCTCTTGATGACCTGCTGCATGGAGAAGCTGCCGTAGTCCTCCATCGGCGCGGGCGGGGTCTGGCTCCCCGTGCCGGTGCCCTGCTGGCCGCCGCTGCCCGTGGACTCCTCGCCGGTTGACTCCTCGTCGGTGTCGGGAGCCTCGGCGTCCTCGATCTCGAAGGTCTCGTCGGCGGCGCCGGTGTCCTCCAGGGCGTCGTCGAGCTCGTCCTGGGTGTCGTCGGAGGCCTCTTCGTCCGGGATCTCGTCGCTGTCGAGGATCTCCTGCGAGGAGTCGTCGGCGTTCTCGACGTTGTCGTCGAAGTAGTCCTCGTTCGCCGAGACGTTGTCGTAGTCCTCGCCGTCGGTTTCGAGTTCCTCCGGCGAGAACCAGTCGCGGCTGCCGTCGTCGTTCTTGTGGTCGTCCCAGTTGTCCTCGGGGTTGTCGAACAACGAGTCCGTGTAGGTCTCGTCTTCCTGCGTGTCGGCCACGGATTCTCCAAGTCGTGTTGCGAGGAGTCCCCGGGGAACCGAAAACGTTGGCGGTGCCCGGCGCGCTGAGGGAGGTCCGCGCGTCCGGGCCGAGACCAGGTGGGGTGGGAACTCGCGTTGTTCAGGTTGAGATGAGGGGGAACGTCACGCCTGCGGCTCGCCGGCGTTGCGCCGGTAGAGCGGCTGGAGCGGTTCCTGGTACTGGGCGGGCTCGCCCTGGATCTGCGGCTGCAACTGCGAGTACTGCCGGGGCTCGAGCGGTGTCTGCTGCACGTACTCGGCGGGCTCGCCCTGCTGCTGCGGGGTGAACTGCGCGGGTTCCGCCGGAATGGTGGGCTGCATCGGCGTGAACTGCGCGGGCTCGCCCTGCAGTTGCGGGGTGAACTGCGCGGGCTCGGCCGGAATGGTGGGCTGCGCCGGCGTGAACTGCGCGGGCTCGCCCTGCTGCATCGGCGTGAACTGCGCGGGCTCCGCCGACGTGAAGTGCCGGGGCTGCAGGGGTTCGGTGGCGATCCGCTCGCCCTGCTGCGCGGGCTCCACGGGGTGCTGGACGGTGCCGACCCGCGCCTGCTGCAGGGGTTCGAGGGGCTGCTGGCCTTCGGTGGCGATCCGCCTGCTCGGCTGCATCGGTTCCAGCGGCTCGGCCTCGGTGGAGAGGCGCCTGCCGGCCTGCATCGGTTCGAGCGGCTGGCGTGCCTCGGTCGCGCGCACGGGCTGCAGCGGCTGAGCCGGAGTGCCCTGCATCGTGGGCTGCAGCGGCTGAGCCGGCATCCCCGGACTCGCCGGGATGCCCTGCGTCGTCGGCTGCATCTGCCCCATCGGCACGCCCATGGTGGGAGCGTTCGCCGGCATGTAGCCGGGCGTCATGCCGCTGGGCGCGTAGCCGCCGGTCGCCTGGTCGGGGTAGGTGGTCTGGCCCTCGGTGGTCATGCCGTCGGCGGGCATGCCTTCCATGCCGGCGTAGGTGCCCATCATCCCGCTGGACGCGTCGGCGGACAGTCCCGGCGCGACGCTGCTGATCCGGCTCTGCATCTCGCCGACGGTGCCGGAGAGCTCACCGTTGAGCTTGTTCACCGCGTCGGCGTTGTTCTGGTCGACGCCCTCGATCTCGGTGGCGATCTCCTTGAGCTTGCGGGAGACCTCCTGGAGGGTCTGCTGCAACTCGTTGCAGTGCTCGTAGAGGGCGTCGCGACGGCCCGTGACGAGGGTCTTGAGCCAGCTGCCGACTTCGAACTCACCGGGCTGCGGGTTGATGTCGTTGAGCTCGGAGAAGCCGTTCACATCGGAGGCGAGATCTCCGATGGCAGTGCCGGAGTTGCGCACCTCGGCGAAGTCCAGAGCTGTCTTGTCTTCGGCCATGGTGGAACGCTCCCCTATCCTCGGGCCGCGAATCTGGCGATGTCAGAAGTCTCTGCGGGGCGCGCACGCCCCGGTGGTGCCGCGTGGATGCGGTGCCGGAAGCGGATCCCCACTCCGGCACCGCACGTCATCCACGATGGGCGGTGGCGGCATGATCATGGCGCCACCGCGATCGACCTGGCAGGTCGGATCACTGGAAGTTCTTGGCAGCCTTGGCGTCCATGTCGTGCATGTCGGTCTGCCCCTGGCCGACCGCCATGCTGAGCTGCTCCAGCATCTGGTTGATGTTCTCGAAGTCCTTGGTGATGTCGTTGGAGAGGACGTTGTAGCTCTCCGCCGAGCTGGACTCCCAGTACTCCTGCGAACGCTGGGTCTGCTGGCGCAGGCCGTCGACCTGGGAGCGGATCTGCTGGGTGACGCGCTTCATGTCGTCGATGCCCTGCTGGATCGCCGCGTGCTGGTACTGGATTTCGTCGGCCATCGAAGTCTCCTCGTCAATCGGCCGTGCTGGGAAAGAGAAAGAAGGACTGACGGATCAGCCGGTACGGGCTCAGCCGAGGTGGCTGGCCATCCCGGGGACCTCGATCTTGCCGACGGCCTGGCCGGACTCCTCGTCGCGCTGCCCGGTCATCTGCGAAGCCTGCTTGACGGCCTCGGCCATGCCCTGCAGGTTCTGGGTGATGCTCTTGCACTGCGCGTCCCAGGCCTCGTGAGTCCGCTGCAGGGCCATCATCATGTCGCCCTTGTTGGCGCCGAGCAGGGCGCTGATGCTGGCGGCCAGGTTCTGCTGCTGGCTGTTGACGGACTCTTTGGTCTCGATGTGCTGCTGCGACAGCTGGTTGAGCTGGGACTGCGTAAGCCTGGTCTGCCCGGCCATGTCAACCTCGTTCTGGTCTGTAGTGGGAGCGGTTCACGTGGCCGCCGCAGCGGAGGAAACGCTCTTGGTGACGAGGTCCAGTCCATCACCGACGAGCACACCTCGGCGCCATACCCGACCGAAACCGCTCCGTCCAGGGGTATCCCTCAGTTCGCGCAGCGCCCCCCGCCCCGCCGGTGTCAAAACGACAACCCGCACATGAACGAGAAGCAACAACACCCCCGCAACCCCCCGAACGAACCAACCCCCACCACACACCGAAACCCCCGACCCCCCGGCCCGACGAACCACCAAAGCCCGACCAGCCCCACAACCAAAGCCGCGCGGTGAGCGGCGAAGCCGTGCAGTGGGCGGGCGAAGCCACGCCTGCCTCGCGGCCGAAGGCCGTGCCTGACGGCGAAGCCGTGCCTCGGGCGGCGAAGCAAGCCTGCCTGGCGGCCGAAGGCCGTGCCTGTATTCGCGAAGCGAATAGCCCACGTCGAGAAGCCGCTCACCGGCGGGTTCTCAGCTTCCTTCTCGCGAGGACAGCTTTTTCCCTCGTGGCGGAGCCACTTGGGAAAAAGATCCCGCAGCGAGAAGGAAGCTGAGGTTCCGCCACCCGACCACCCGCCCAAAAAGACCGGGCGGGCAGTCTCAGTTAGAAGCAGGCGTCACGCCCAACGGCTGTTCGACAGTCGCAGAAGCCGGATCCAACGACGGACCAGACGGCAACAGATTCAGCAACGCACTGGGCACGGCCATCGGAGCAGCCCCCGAATACCCCAGCACCCCCGCCACTTCCGGAGTGGCCAACGGATACTTCACCCCCAGGTCGGAGATCAGGTAGTTCGTGCCGGCGGCGACGCCGGGCGTGGGCAGGTCGCGCGCCAGGATGCCCTGGTTCGGCGGCACCGTGATCCGGTCGGCGAGCGCGTTCTCCGCCGTCCCCGAGGGCGGCCTGCCCTTGCCGGTGGCTTCGTTGCGCGGCACCAGCCCGATCTTCGTGGTGACGGTGTTGCCCTTGTTCACGCCGAACGCCACGCAGGGCCGGGTGCTGCCGCCGACGTCGACGCGTTCCACTTGCGGCGGCACCGACGGGAATCCTTCGGGCACGCTGTCGGCGGCGGACGTGGGCTGCTCGGAGAGCGCTTCGATGCCGAGCTCGATCAGTTCGGGCTTCTGCCCGCCGTAGGCGGCGGCGGTGCCGGGGTCGTTGACGAGCAGGCTCGCCATCGTCTGGTTCAGCGGGGCGAAGCCGTCCTGGCGCAGCACGTAGTAGTCGCTGGTGTCCAGCACCGGGTTGTTCATCTCGTAGACCTGCCCGACCCGCGCGGGCTGCCCGCCGACCGTCCCGAGGCTGGTGCCGATGCCCGGCACGTCCGGGGCGACGAGGTCCGGGCCGCTGGTGAGCGTGTTGATCCAGCCGCTGGTGACGGGGAACGGGGTGTGCTTGGCGTAGCCCAGCGCGTTGAGCGATTCCGGTGGCAGCCGCAGCCGCTTGCCCTGCCACACCAGGTAGGTCACGCCGTCCGGGGTGGACACCAGCACGCCCTGGTCGTCGTTGAGCACGGTGCCCGTCGGCCGGCGCACCTGCAGATCGGTGATGGGCTGTTCGGCACCGGAGGGCGCGGTCTCGGTCGCGGCGCACACCACCCACGGCGCGGTGCTCAGGTTCTCGGCGTCGGGCAGCGAGTCGGGCGCGCCTTGGATGCCGATGGGCGCGCCGCGGCGGGCGCCTTCCAGCGAGGCCTGCGACACGAGCTTCACCGAACCGCCGGAGGGGTTGTTCGCGGCCAGCAGCGCGGACGAGTAGTTCAGCACCGGGCGCAGCGAACCGTCGATGTAGAGGTAGCGCGCACCGGTCTCCTTCTCCACGATGATCGCGCCCGCTTCCTGCCAGGACGTCTTGCCGCCCGGCCGGATCAGCCCGTACACGCCGAAACCGGCGACCACCAGGCAACCGATGATGGTGCCGATCACCGCGCCCATCACGAACCGCCGCGTGGGCGTCGCCGGATCGTCCGGCCGCCCCCGCATCATCGCCGAGATCAGCCTGCCTACGACGAAGAAGTAGGCCTGCACCTGGTCACGCCGCGACTGCATTATTCATCTCCGAGGTGCGGGAGTCGTTGTGCTCTGGTGTCCGGGTGGCGGAACCTCAGCGTTCTTCTCGCTGCGGGATCTTTTTCCCAAGTGGCTCCGCCACGAGGGAAAAAGCTGTCCTCGCGAGAAGAACGCT
>NZ_JBSFWJ010000114.1:0-12623 GCF_053592695.1 Saccharopolyspora sp. NPDC002578
GTTCTCAGCGGCTTCCTCGCGAGGACAGCTTTTTTCCTCGTGGCGGAGCCACTTGGAAAAAAGATCCCGCAGCGAGGAAGCCGCTGAGGTTCCGCCATCCGACCCACTACTGAGGTCAGGAACCGAAGGCAGGCAGGCGATCAGGATTCGCCGACGCGGTCTTGGAGGGCCGCGTGCTTGTCGTGGACCATCGTTTCGAGGTCGGCTTGGAAGGTCGCCATCGCGGCGCGCAGCCGGACGCCCAGCTCACCCGAGTCCGCGGCGAGCGTGCGGATCGCGAGCAGCCCCGCGTTGCGCGCCCCGCCGACCGAGACGGTCGCGACGGGCACGCCGGCGGGCATCTGCACGATCGACAGCAGCGAGTCCATCCCGTCGAGGTGCTTGAGCGGCACCGGCACTCCGATCACCGGCAGCACGGTCGCGGAGGCGACCATCCCCGGCAGGTGCGCGGCTCCGCCCGCCCCGGCGATGATCACGCGCAGGCCGCGGTCGGCGGCGTCGCGGGCGTAGTCCAGCATCCGCTGCGGCGTGCGGTGCGCCGAGTACACACCGGCTTCGAAGGGCACGTCGAACTCCGCGAGGGCCTGCCCCGCCGCCTGCATCACCGGCCAGTCCGAGTCGCTGCCCATGATCACGCCGACCAGTGGCCGCTGCTGCGTCATCTCCGGTTCCTTTCCCACCCCGGCAAGCGGAGCCCGAGCCGCACCCGGCCGCCCCGCTCCCCCGTTGATCTCGTCACGTCACCGCACCCGCGCGGCCGCCCCACCCATCTCACCAGCAGCCCCGACTCACCCCGCCCCCCGGCCCACCGACCCGAACCCCCGCCACAGCAGGACGCCAAAGCCCGCCTAGCGACAAAGCCGTGCCTAGGGCTGCGAAGCCGTGCAGCAGGGCGAGCGAAGCCACGCCTGCCTCGCGGCGAAGCCGTGCCTCGCGGCGAAGCCGTGCTTTGGGCGGCGAAGCAAGCCTGCCTTGCGGCGTAGCCGTGCCTGTATGTGCGAAGCACATAGCCCACGTCCAAAAGCCGACCACCGGCGGGTTCTCAGTGAGCCTCTCGCGAGGACGGCGTTTTCCCTCGTGGCGGAGCCACTAGGGAAAAAGAATCCGCAGCGAGAGGCTCACTGAGGTTCCGCTAAATGACCACCCAAGCAGAACGAGCCCGATCAATGCACGAGATGACCGTCTGCCCATTCTCCGTGGGATAGGAAGTGGGCTGCGAGGTCCGCTTCGCGGCGGGTCGAGGCCATCTCGTCGCCGAGGACGGTCACGTGCCCGACCTTGCGGCCGGGGCGTTCGGCCTTGCCGTACAGGTGGACCTTCGCGTGCGGGAACCGCGCGAACAGGTGGTGCATCCGCTCGTCCACACCCATCTTCGGTTCCGTCGGGGCGCCCAGCACGTTCGCCATGACCACGGCCGGAGCGGTCAGCTCCGTGCTGCCCAGCGGGTAGTCCAGCACCGCGCGCAGGTGCTGCTCGAACTGCGAGGTCCGGGCGCCTTCGATGCTGAAGTGCCCCGAGTTGTGCGGGCGCATCGCCAGCTCGTTGATCACGAGCCCGTCGTCGGTCTCGAACAGCTCCACGGCGAGCACTCCGACGACGCCGAGCGCGTCGGCGATGTGCAGCGCCATGTCCTGGGCTTCGTTGCGCAGCGCCTCGGACGCGTCGGGGGCGGGCGCGAGGACCTGCACGCAGATCCCGTCCGACTGCACGGTCTCCACCAGCGGCCACGCCGCGCCTTGCCCGAACGGAGAGCGCGCCACCAGCGCAGCAAGTTCCCTGCGCAGCGGCACCCGCTGCTCGACCAGCAGCGGAGCGCCGCTTTCCAGGAGTTCGCCGACGACGCGCTCCGCGCTCTGCGGGGTGTTCAACGTCCACACGCCGCGTCCGTCGTAGCCGCCGCGGGCGGTTTTGAGCACGCACGGCCAGCCGTGCTCGGCGCCGAACTCCAGCACCTGCGCGACCTCGGTGATCTCGGCGAACGGCGGCACCGGCAGGCCCAGTTCGGTGAGCTTGCGGCGCATCACCAGCTTGTCCTGCGCGTGCAGCAGCGCGTCCGGACCGGGGTGCACGGCGACTCCGGCGGCGACGAGCTCGCGCAGGTGCTCCCCGGGCACGTGCTCGTGGTCGAAGGTGACGGCGTCGCAGCCCTGCGCGAACGTGCGCAGCGCGTCCAGGTCGGTGTGCGCACCGAGCTGCACGTCCGGCGCGACCAGCGCCGCCGGGTCCTCGGGGTTGACGGCCAGCACCTTCAAGGACTGGCCCAGGGGGATGGCGGCCTGGTGGGTCATCCGCGCGAGCTGCCCACCACCGATCATGCCGACGACAGGAGTACGAGTGCGATGGTCCACGAGTCGGGGAGCCTACCTGAGCTGGTCGTTTTGCTTTGGGGGTCGGGTGGCGGAACCTCAGCTTCCTTCTCGCTGCGCCCCTGGCCGGTGTGGCAGTTTTTTCCCAAGTGGCTCCGCCACGAGGGAAAAAGCCGTCCTCGCGAGAAGGAAGCTGAGAACCCGCGGGTGAGCGGCTTCTCGACGTGGGCTATTCGCTTCGCGAATACAGGCACGGCCTTCGGCCGCAAGGCAGGCTTGCTTCGCAGCAACGGCACGGCCTTCGGCCGCAAAGGCACGGCCTTCGGGCGTGGGGTTGGTCAGTCCAGGGTTCCGAGCATGGCGCAGGCCGTGGCGTGGTCCGTGGGGAGCGGTTCTTGGCGGACTCGGACGGGGCCGACCGGGTGTAGGGCCGGGTCGGCGGCTATGCGGCGGTGCACCAGCTGCCGGATCCGGTCGCAGCGGGTGTGCAGGCACGGCTCGCGGGGGGCCAGGACCGCGGCCGTGTCGGAGCGCAGCAGCGACACGGTCTCGCCCGAGTCGAACACCTCCCGGAGCACGTCCGCGGCCAGCACCATCGCCATCATCAGCGGATAGCCGCCCGTGTCCGCGGAGATGTCCAGCGACACCGTGATCAGCACGTGGTCGGTGTCGACGGGCCTGCCCGCCGCGAACGCTCCCCGGTACACCTCGTGCAACCGGGTGCGCAGGTAGGACGCCGTGGTCAGGCCCGTCAGCGGGTCCTGCACCTCGCGCCCCACGGTGTACTCGGCCTGCACGTCGGCCCAGCCGAGCGCCAGCGGGCGCAGCAGCCAGGCGGGCACCGCGTCATGATCGGGCGAGACCAGGCCGTCCGTGCCCTCGTCGATGCTCACCGCGTGCAGCGCGGCCACGTCCAGCAGCGCCTCGGACAGCCCGACACCGGCCTCCGCGCGCGCCGCTCCGAGCCTGCCCAGCGGCTCGGTCAAGTCCTCGCCCAGCGCCACGGCCCGGCACACCGCGTCCACCGCCCGCACGCCCCAGTCGCTCGGGAACGGCCAGCCCGCGGCGAGGCTCGCCGTGCGCCAACGCATCCGCAACGCCCGATCGACCCCGTTGCAGCCCTGAATCCAATTGCTCATCCTGACCCCCTTTCACCGGGGAGACGACCTGCGCCTTCGGTCATGACGGAACACTGGGTGCACGGCGCTCGGAGGCGTCGATCACAATGGTCGGGGCGCTGATTCGCATCACGTTGGCGGATCGACGGCCGGTGGCGCGAATGGTTCGATAAAGCCGATCTGCTCCGATCGGCGGTGTCCGGACAGGGCCGGTCGCCGGACCGCGCGGTCGCGCCACGGCCCGCCGAGACCCCGCCCCGGCCGGAGTGCGCGTCCCGACCAGGGACTGCGCACCGGGTTCTCCTGGCCCGCGGAACCGAACAGCGACCGACGACCCCGAACGATGGCAACCCGGACAGGGACCACACAAAGGAAGGTGCGGCGTGGCCACAGCCCCGGCCGAAGCGCAGGGTCCCAGCGACGGCGAGCTGATCGAAGCCGTCCGGCACGGTTCGACGGAGGCCTACGGGACGCTCTACGAACGCCACGTCGCCTCCGCGCACAACATGGCCAGGCAGGTCGCGAGATCGCAGGCCGAAGCCGACGACTTGGTGTCGGAGGCGTTCGCGAAGGTGCTGTCCACGTTGCGCGGCGGACGCGGCCCGACCACCGCGTTCCGCGCCTACCTGCTGACGGCGCTGCGCCACGTCGCCTACGACCGCACCCGGCGGGAACGCAAGGTGCAGCTGGCCGAGGACGTCACCGAGGTCTCCGGTGCCGAGGTGAGCGTGCCGTTCACCGACACAGCGCTCGACGGCCTGGAGCGGTCGATGGCCGCGCGCGCCTTCGCGCGGTTACCGGAGCGCTGGAAGACGGTCCTGTGGCACATCGAGGTCGAAGGCGAGACGCCCTCCCAGGTGGGCCCGCTGCTCGGGCTCACGCCGAACGGGGTGTCCGCGCTCGCCTACCGGGCCCGTGAAGGCCTGCGGCAGGCGTACCTGCAGGTGCACTTGAGCTCGCTGGACGACGACGAGCCCGGCGTGGCCTCCTGCCGCGCCGCGGCGGACCGGCTGGGGGCGTGGACGCGCGGCGGCCTGTCGAAGCGGGAGACCGCGCAGGTCGACAACCACCTCGACGGGTGCGACCGGTGCCGCGGGCTGGCCGCGGAGCTCGCCGACGTCAACGGCGGCCTGCGCGCGGTGATCGCTCCACTGGTCATCGGCGCGGGGGCGAGCGCTTACTTGCTGTCCGGCGGCGGCACGACGGCCGCCGCGGCCACCGCGGGCGCGGGGGCCGGTGCCGGTTCGGCGGCGAACGCGGCGAGTTCGGTGCCGCGGCAGGCGGTGTCCGGCGTCGCGGCCTCGACCGCGCTGGGCCTCGCGGTCGCGCTGGCGCTGACCTCCGGCACCGCTCCGATGCAGCCGGTGGCCTCCGCTCCCCCGCCGCCACCGCCGCCCGCGGTCGCACCGCCGGCCCCGCCGTCGCCGCCCGCTCCGCAGCAGCCCGCGCCGGAGCCCGTTCCGGCACCCGCGCCGCGCCCCGCGCCACCGGCTCCGGCTCCGGTGCCGACGCCGAAGCTCGACGCGCACGGCCCGACCGAGCCGCTGACGCTGGTCCCCGGCGGCGACCCGGCGGCCCTGCCCATCACCGTGCGCAACTCCGGCACCGGCCCATCCGAGCCGGTCACGGCGATGCTGACGCTGCCCCCCGGCGTCAGCTCGGAGATCCCCGGCGTGACCAGCACGCAGGCCGGTCCCGCCGGGACCGCGCCCGCCTCCGCCCGGACCGCGGCCGCCGCCGGTGGGCCGCCGGTGCGCTGCGAGAGCTGGACGGGCGGGGTGCAGTGCAGCTCCGAACGCGGCCTGAACCCCGGCGAAGCCCTCACCTTCGACCTGCGCACCACGGCCGCCGCGGACGCCACGGGCGGTCAGATCCGCGCCCGCGTCCTGGCCGGCACCGACCTGGACCTGCCGCTGTCGGCGATCCAGGTCCAGATGCGCTCCGGCGACGGGGTGGACGTGGCGCTGTCGACGACGCCGCACCCGGTGCACGACCTGCTGCTGGGCGAGGACGTCCCGGAGGGCCCGCCGCTGCGCCTGCTGCTGGACGTGCGCAACACCGGCGTCACCCGGGGCCGCGCGGAGGCCGTCGCGCAACTGCCGGACGGCGCGCACGCGCTGGGGATTCCGCCGGAGTGCGCGCTGCTGCCGGACGGCGACGAGCTGCGCTGCTCGGCGGAGCTCGACCCGGGCGAGTCGTTCCGGGGCAGGCTGTGGCTGACGGCGCTGCCGGTCGAGCCGAACGGCTCGGCGAACGGGGAGGAACGCGAGGTCACCATCCCGGCGCGGGCGCGGCTCGGCACCGCCGCCGACAGCGCGGAGCTCACCGCGCTCCTCTGGTACCCGTGGAAGCCGAAGCCACCGGAGTGCCCGCTGCCGCCGGACTGGCCGTTGCGGCCGCCGGAGCCGGAGTCGTGGCACTGCTGGATCCCGCCGTGGCCCGATCACCCGCACTTGCCGGAACCGCCCGAGTCCCCGGAGCCCACCGGCACCTCGGAACCACCGGAACCGGCGCCCCCGGAGGAATCGGTGCCCGCCGAGGACCCCGAACCGCCCACCTCCGAACCGGCCCCACCGCTGCTTGCCCCCCTGCTGCACCCGACCCCGCCCGCTCCGCCGCCCTGGCACGAAACCTGGTGGCCCCTACCCAGCGCCCCCGGACGCTGACCACCGCAGTCACCCCCGGCGAGCAGCGTTCTTCGTCGTTGTCCTGTCAGCGGCAAAGCCGCTGAGCAGCAACCACCCTGCCCACCGGCACCGCAGCGGGTTCTCAGCGTTCTTCTCGCGAGGACGGCTTTTTCCCTCGTGGCTGAGCCACTAGGGAAAAAGATCCCGCAGCGAGAAGGACGCTGAGGTTCCGCCACCCGCCCCCCACGCAGACCGAACACGAGAACAGACGCCGGTTAAAATCGCGGAGATGTCTGTCGTGGAAGCCGTACTGGCCCGTGTTCCGCGCCCGCTGCGGGATCGTGCGGTGCGGCACCGCGAACTGGTCAAGTTCGCGATCGTCGGGGCGAGCACGTTCTTCATCGACTCGGCGATCTTCTACGCGCTGAAGCTGACGATCCTGGTGCCGAAACCGGTCACCGCGAAGGTCATCGCCGTGCTGGTGGCCACGATCGTGTCGTACGTGCTGAACCGGGAGTGGTCGTTCCGCACCCGCGGCGGGCGCGAACGCCACCACGAGGCCGCGCTGTACTTCCTGTTCAGCGGTATCGGGGTGGCGCTCTACGCCGCGCCGCTGTGGTTCTCCCGGTACGCGCTGCACCTGCAGACGCCCTACACGAGCAGGTTCGTCGAGGAGATCGCCGACTTCACGGCCGCGCAGGTCGTGGGCCTGATCCTGGGCATGGTGTTCCGCTGGTGGGCGTTCCGGAGGTGGGTGTTCCCCGCCGACGAGGACCCGGACGACGTGAACCCGACCGGCGGGGACCGCACCGGTTCCGGCGGCGCGGAGGGGTCGGCGAACACCGATGCCGGGGACGCGGCACCGGCCGCCGAGTCCGACCGGAAGGCTCAGCGGGGCCTGGACTCGATCTTCCACGGCACGCCGAGCACGTCATCGGCCCTGGCCACCGGCAAGAAGATCTCGAACAGCGCGGGGCGGGCCTTGCTCAACTCCAACCGGCCGCCGTCGGCCTCCACCAGCGCCCGCGCCAACGCCAGGCCGACCCCGGTGGAACCGCCCGCGGAGAAACCGCGCTCGAACACGTAGGGCACCAGCTGGTCCGGCACGCCCGGCCCGGCGTCACCGACCTCCACCACGACGGTCCCGCCGCCGTTGCGCGCGGTGAGCGTCACCGTTCCCTTGCCGTGGCGCACGGCGTTGTCCAGCAGCACGCCGATGGCCTCGCGCAACCGCCCCGGCGTCGCCCTGGCCAGCAGCCCTTCCGGCACCCGCTGGCGCAGCGCGCGGCCCTGCGAGCGCAGCGGCTCGCGCCACTCGGCAGCGGCCTCCGTCAACGCCTCCGACACGTCGAGCGGTTCCGCGTCCCTGGCCCGCGCGGCCGTCGCCGCCGCCAGCAGGTCGTCGAGCACGTTGGACAGCCGCTCCGCCTGCTCCAGCGCCGCCGCGGCCTCCTCGGACACCTCCGGATCGGGCGCGGTCGCCAACGCCTCCAGCCGCAGCTGCAACGCGGTGAGCCTGCTGCGCAGCTGGTGCGACACGTCGCCGACGAGTTCCCGCTCCCGCTGCACCAGCTGCGACAGCGCCGCCCCGGACGCGTCCAGCGCGTCGGCCACCCGGTCCAGCTCCGGCACCTCGTGGCGCTTCGGGTCCGCCCGGAAGTCGCCCGCGCCGAGCCGCGCCGCGCGCGCCGCCACGTGCCGCAGCGGGTCCGCCAGCCGCCGCGCCGTCAGGCCCGCGACGACCATGCCGGTGCCCGCGGAGAGCACCACGAGCAGCAGCACCAGCCCGGCCACCTGGAACTGCTGGGTCCGCACCGGTGCGCTCGGCGCGGACAGCGTGACGGTGCCGCTCTGCACCATCGGCACGCTCTCCGTCAGCGGCGACGTGCCCGGATCGGAGCCGTAGACGTACTCGTGGTCCTTGGTGCGCACCATCAGCCGCGCGTCCCGCGGCACGGCCAGCAGCACCGATTCCACGTCGATCGGATGCCGGGAGGCGACCTGCTCGTCGAGGGAGGTCGCGATCTGCTGGGAACGGGTGGACAGGTCGGCGCGGGTGAAGTCCTCCACCAGCTTCAGCGCGGTCACGCCCAGCGGCAGGCCCAGCACGACCGCCGTCACCGCCACCGCCAGCAGCGTCGCGATCAGGATCCGCCGGTACACGGGGGTCCGTCAGTCCGCGTTGAAGCGGAACCCGACACCGCGCACGGTGGCGATCCGCTGCTCGTCGGCCCTCCCGTTGCCGTCGCCGAGCTTCCGGCGCAGCCACGAGATGTGCATGTCCAGCGTTTTGCTGCCCTTGCGGCTGGCTTCCGGCCACACCTCGTCGAGGATCTCCTCGCGGGTCACGACCTGGCCCGCGTGCTGCATCAGCACCCGCAGCAGCTCGAACTCCTTGTTCGCGAGGCCGACCTCCTGCTCGTCGACGAGCACCCGGCGCGCCGTGAGCTCCAGCCGCACCCCGGAGGCCTCCAGCGTCTCCGGAGACCCGCGGCGCAGCAGGGCCCGGATGCGGGCCATCAGCTCGGCCAGCCGGAACGGTTTCGCCACGTAGTCGTCGGCGCCCGCGTCGAGCCCCACGACGAAGTCGACCTCGTCGGTGCGCGCGGTCAGCATCAGCACCGGCAGCCCCCGGCCCTGCGCGCGCAGCCTGCGGCAGACCTCCAGCCCGTCCATCTCCGGCAGGCCGAGGTCGAGCACCATCAGGTCGATCCCGCCGGAGGACGCCTCCTGCAGCGCCGAAGGGCCGTCCTCGATGACCTGCACCGAATAGCCCTCCCGCTGCAATGCCCTCGACAACGGCACAGCAATGGCTGGGTCGTCCTCGGCCAGCAGCACTACGCTCACGCACCCCACCCTAGAGGTCGGTCATGATCAGGTTGGGCTCCTAGGCGGTTAGTGGTGCCCGCGCGGTCTGGTAACCGCACCGCAGCGGGCGTGGCGACCCGCCGAGCGGAGCGCGGCGCGGCGGCTCAGTAGGGTTCGGCGGGTGACCAACGTCGATGATCTGGAACTGGCGCTGCGGCTCGCGGACACCGCTGACGCGATCACCTCGGACCGGTTCCGCGCCCGCGATCTCACCGTGGACCGCAAACCCGACCGGACGCCCGTCACCGACGCCGACCTCGCCGTCGAGGACGCCGTGCGCGCGGTGCTCGCCGAGCAGCGCCCCGACGACCGGGTCGCCGGGGAGGAGCGCGGCGGGGACATCTCCGCGGCGCGGACCTGGGTGCTCGACCCGATCGACGGCACGAAGAACTTCCTGCGCGGCGTGCCCGCCTGGGCCACCCTGATCGCGCTCGTGCAGGACGGGACGCCGACCGCCGGGGTGATCAGCGCTCCCGCGCTGGGCAAGCGCTGGTGGGCGGCCGCCGGGCGAGGCGCGTGGACCGGGACGAGGGAGGCCGCCGAGCGGATCTCGGTGTCCGGCGTGCGGGAGATCTCCGACGCCTACGCCTCCACCACGCACCTGGGCAGCTGGGTGGAGCACCACTCCCGCGAGTCCTACCTGCGGCTGGTCGACGCGTGCTGGGAGAACCGGGCCTTCGGCGACTTCTGGCAGCACTGCCTGGTGGCCGAAGGCGCCATCGACATCGCGGCCGAGGCGATCGTGAACCCGTGGGACGTGGCCCCGGTGCAGATCATCGTGCAGGAAGCGGGCGGCACGTTCACCGACCTGAGCGGCCAGGTCGGCTTCCAGGGCGGCTCGGCCCTGAGCAGCAACACCCACCTGCACGGCACCGCGCTGGAACTGCTGCGGCGCTGACCGGTTCGCGCTGCGGGCGGTGGCGCGCCACCGCCGGGCTCGCTCCGGAGTCAGGGGGCCGGGGTGCCGTGCGGAGGTGTCGCCGGTTCCCGGGGCGCGGTGCCCGCGGGCGGCCGGGTCGCGGAGTGGTCGGGATCGGTCGGGCCGATGACGCCGCGCAGCGCCTGGGTCCAGGTGAGGCGACCGAACAGGTAGAAGCAGGCGACCTGCTCGCTGCCGAACCGCGCCCAGTCGTAGCGGTTGCCCTGCTCGCGCCAGAACACCTCCCAGCCGGGCACGCCGTCGATCTCCTCGCGCAGCAGGCACCAGGTGTGATCGGCCTCGGTGCCGAGCGACACGAGCTCCGCCGGGACGCCCATGGCCGTCAGCCAGCCGAGCATCGATTCGGTGTTCACTGCGCGATCTCCTCCGTGGCCTCGTGCCTGTCCCCGCGCGGCGCGGCGCGGTCCGACATCGGTCGGGTCGGGCGCTCCGGCGGTGCGCCGCGCTCCGCCGCCGCGGGTTCGCCGCGATCCGGCGCCGCGGGCTCCTCGCCGCGGTCCGCCGCGTCGATGACGTCGCGGTCGAGCCGCAACGTGCCCGCTTCCGCCGCGAGCCGCGCCGCCGTCAGCTCCGCGAGGTGGCCCAGCGCCACCAGCTCCGCCAGCGAATGCGTCAACCGGTACCGCACGCCGCCACCGGCCCCGCCGAACCACGCCGCCGACACCGCCCGCCACACCGGCAGCGGCCGCAGCACCCGGTACCGGCGGTACGGCAGCTCCAGGTACTCCGGCGGCAGGCTGCGCCGGGTGAACGCGGTGCCGTCCGGCGCCGCGACCCGGCCGGTGCCCGAACCCAGCGCGTCGAGCACCGTGTCCGGAGCCAGCACGATCGGCTCCGCCTGCTCCGCGCAGCCCTCCGGCACCGACTCCGACGCGGGCCAGCGATGCCCGGCGGGGCCGGTGTACCGGCGTTCCCATTCGAGCTCGCCGAGCTCGGCCAGCGGATCGTGGCCCGCGGTGAAGTCGCCGGGGCGCTCCGCTCCGACCGGTTCGTCCTCGGGGACCGGGACCTCGCCGGAGCGCACCCTGGCGAGGGCGTCGCGATCATCGACGAGGTCCGCACGGGGATGGTCCCGGGGCGGGAACCTGCGTCCGGCCAGCGGATCCACGGCCGCGTCCGGAATCGGCAGCTCGCGGCTGGCGCTGGCCGCGGCGACCGGGAGATAGCCGATCGGGAACTGGTGCAGCATGAACGCCACGGTCTCCTTGCGGTCCCCCTGGCGAGGGCGAACGTCGGCGTGCTGCTCCGCGGGCCCGCCCGGCCGCTGCCCGAAGTGCTGGTGACCGGGCCGCGGCCCACCCGGACCGGGCGCGGGCCCGCGCTGGTCGGGCCGCGCCACCTGGCCCTGCGGCCCCGGGCGACCGGGCTGGTCCGGCCGGTTCGGGTGCGCCGCGCGACCCTGCCGACCGGCCTGGTTCGGCGTCGCCGGGCCCGCGTGCCCCGGACCGCGCTGCGGAACCTGCTGCGGAGCGCCGCCCTGCTGACCGGGCGGCCGTCCGGACTGCGCCGGTGCCGACCGCGGTACTGGCCCGCCCGCTCCGCGCGGCGACCGTCCCGGCGCACCGGCGAACCCGCCCGCCTGCGCCGGTCCGCTCTGCGCCGCCGACGACCACGCCTGGCGCACCGGATGCGGTGCGGTCACCGAAGCCGGGTCGACGTCCCCCGGCCCCCACCCGGCGTGCGGCGCGCCGGAACCGCGCACCTGCACCGACACCGGACCCGTGTGCTCGCCGTCGCCGCGCCACGACCCGTCCGCGCCGCCGATCCCCCGCGACGGCGCCGAATCCACGTCCGCACCGGTCGTGCCCGACGCCACGTCCTCGTCGGCACGACCTGCCGGCTCGTCGTTGACCACGGCCACTCCCCTCTCCGCACACGCCTTCGGCGCCGCTGGGCACCGCTTCGGTCGAGCACCGCCGGAGCGCGCCCGCACGTGCCGCGCCGAGCACGTGGGACCGGGCAACCCGTGGGACGCACGCCGCGCGTAGATGGTTCCACGTCGATCCACTCCGCCCCGAGCCGGACCACGGCACCGTCCGCCACCCGGCGCAGCCGGGGCTGCGATGATCCGGGGCATGGTGGCGATCGCGTACGACGACCTCACGCCCGGCCGGGTCTTCGACCTGGGCACGGTGCGGATCGACCGGGACGAGATGGTGGAGTTCGCCCGGCGCTTCGACCCGCAGCCGTTCCACTTGGACGAAGAAGCGGGCAAGCGCTCCGTGCTCGGCGGCCTGTGCGCCTCCGGCTGGTACACGTCCTCGCTGTGGATGCGGGCCTACGTCGACCACGTGCTGGCCGACTCCACCTCGCAAGGATCACCCGGCGGCAACGAGCTGACCTGGTCCGCTCCCGTGTTCCCCGACGACGAACTGCGGTTCGGCATGACCGTCAACAGCGCACGGCTGTCGAAGAGCAAACCCGGCCTGGGCCTGGTGGAGATCACCGGAACAGCCGACCGCGGCGAAGAACGCGTCATGCGCTTCACGTTCCTCGGAATGTTCGGCACCCGCGCGTAAGCCCGCGCCTTGGGCGGCGAAGCCGTGCAGTGGACGAGCGAAGCGAAGTCTGCCTCGCGGCCGAAGGCCGTGCCGTGGGCGGCGAAGCCAGCCTGCCTCGCGGCCGAAGGCCGTGCCGTGGGCGGCGAAGCCAGCCTGCCTCGCGGCGAAGCCGTGCCCGTATTCGCGCAGCGAATAGCCCACGCAAGCAAGGTGACCACCCGCGGGTTCTCAGTCGGTCTCTCGCGAGGACAGCTTTTTCCCTC
>NZ_JBSFWJ010000115.1:0-12285 GCF_053592695.1 Saccharopolyspora sp. NPDC002578
TGTCTTCTCGCTGCGGGATCTTTTTCCCGAGTGGCTCCGCCACGAGGGAAAAAGCTGTCCTCGCGAGAAGACAGCTGAGAACCCGCGGGTGGTCGGCTTTTCGACGTGGGCTATTCGCTGCGCGAATACAGGCACGGCCTTCGGCCGCCAGGCAGGCTTGCTCCGCAGCCCAAGGCACGGCTACGCCGCAAAGGCACGGCCTCCGGCCGCAAAGCAAGCGTGGCTTCGCCCGCCCAAGGCACGGCTACGCCGCAAAGGCACGGCCTTCGGCCGCAAAGCAAGCGTGGCTTCGCCCGTCGTGCTGCGCGGCTTGATCGCTAGGGGCGGGCGGCTCATGCCAGGACGATTCGGCCGAGTTCTGCGGGGCCCGATAGGAGGGGGTGTTTGGGGAGCACTCGGACCGTGTAGCCGGTCGGGCCCGCGTGGGGCAGCGTGACCGTCGCCTCGTAGTGGCCGTCTTCGGCCGGGTGCATGGATTCCGTGGTGAACTCGTGAAGCTTGTCCGCGTCGTCGACGCGGCCCACCACTACCTCCACGTCCACATCGGACGGTTCCAGGCCCGCCAGGTCCACCTCGGCCCGCACCGTGATGCGCCCGCCCAGCAGCGGGGTCGCGCCGTCGTCCACGGACATCCGGGTGGAGCCGATCCGCACCCACGACCACGCCGCGCTCAACCGCGCACCGTACTCCGCGATCTCCTTCGCGCCGTGGAAGTCCTGCTCCGTCATCGCCTGCACCGACCGCGACGCCGGGCCGTAGTAGCGGTCCACGTATTCGCGGACCATGCGGGAGGACTGCACCCGCGGGCCCAGCGTGGCCAGCGTGTGCCGCACCATCGACATCCACTTGCCGGGCACCCCGTCGGTGCTGCGCTCGTAGAAGGTGGGCGCGACGCTGGTGGAGATGAGCTCGTAGAGCGCGGCGGCCTCCAGGTCGTCGCGGCGGTTCTGGTCGGTGACGCCGTCGGCGTTCGGGATCGCCCAGCCGTTCTCGCCGTCGAACAGCTCGTCCCACCAGCCGTCGCGCACCGACAGGTTCAGCGCGCCGTTGAGCGCGGCCTTCATCCCCGAGGTGCCGCACGCCTCCAGCGGGCGGACGGGGGTGTTGAGCCACACGTCGCAGCCCGACACCAGGTACCGCGCCAACGACATGTCGTAGTCCGGCAGGAAGACGATGCGGTGGCGCACCTCGGGGTCGTCGGCGAACCGCGCGATCTGCTGGATCATCGCCTTGCCGCCCTCGTCGGCCGGGTGCGACTTGCCCGCCACCACCAGCTGCACCGGGCGCTCCGGGTCCAGCAGCAGCCGCCGCAGCCGTTCGGTGTCGCGCAGCATCAGCGTGAGGCGCTTGTACGTCGGCACCCGGCGGGCGAAGCCGATGGTGAGCACGTCCGGGTCGAAGACCGAGTCGCACCAGCCCAGTTCGAGGTCGGAGGCACCGCGCTGCAACCACGCCTGCCGGAGCCTGCGGCGCACCTCGTCGACGAGCCGCTGGCGCAGCGAACTGCGCAGCTCCCACAGCAGCGGGTCGCTCACCGGTTCCATGCCGCGCAGGCCCGCACCGCTGTCCATTTCGGACTCGCCGAGCAGCTTGCCGAGTTCCCGCGCCGACCACGTCGGCCCGTGCACCCCGTTGGTGACCGACCCGATCGGCACCTCCTCCACGCCGAAACCGGGCCACAGCCCGCGGAACATGGTGCGCAGCACGCCGCCGTGCAGCGCCGACACCCCGTTCGCCCGCTGCGCCAGCCGCAACCCCATGTGCGCCATGTTGAACATGCCCGCGTTGTTCTCCGCGCCCAGCGCCACCACCCGCTCCGTCGGCACCCCCGGCAGCAGCGCCTGCGAGGAACCGTCGCCGAAGTAGTGGCGCACCAGGTCCACCGGGAACCGGTCGATGCCCGCCGGAACGGGGGTGTGCGTGGTGAACACGGTGCCCGCGCGGACCGCGGCGACGGCCTCGTCGAAGTTCAAGCCCGGCGCGCCGTGCAGTTCCCGGACGCGTTCCAGCCCGAGGAAACCGGCGTGGCCCTCGTTGGTGTGGAAGACCTCCGGCGCGGGGTGGCCGGTGAGCTCGCAGTAGGCGCGCACCGCCCGCACCCCGCCCACGCCGGCGAGGATCTCCTGCCGGATGCGGTGGTCCGAGTCGCCGCCGTAGAGCCGGTCGGTGGTGCCGCGCAGGTCGTCGTCGTTGTCCGGCAGGTCCGTGTCCAGCAGCAGCAGCGGAACCCGGCCCACCTGGGCCTTCCAGATCCGCGCGCGCAGCACCCGCCCACCGGGCATCGCGACCCGCACCAGGATCGGCTCGCCCGACGGTTCGGTCAGCGTCTCCAGCGGCAGGCCCTTCGGGTCCTGCACCGGGTAGTGCTCCTGCTGCCAGCCCTGCTCGGACAGCGCCTGCCGGAAGTAGCCGGAGCGGTAGAACAGGCCCACCCCGATCAGCGGCACCCCCAGGTCCGACGCCGACTTCAGGTGGTCGCCCGCCAGCACGCCGAGCCCGCCGGAGTAGTTCGGCAACGCCTCGCTGACGCCGAACTCCATCGAGAAGTACGCCACCGAGGACGGCAGCGCGGCCCCTTCGGCCTGCCGCTGCTGGTACCAGCGGGGCACCGACAGGTAGTGCCGCAGGTCGTCGTCGACGGCGCGGGTGCGGGCCAGGAACTCGTCGTCCTGGGCGAGCCCGCGCAGCCGCTCCGCCGGGACCTCCTCCAGCAGTCGCAGCGGGTCGCCGCCCACCCGCGACCACACCGCCGGGTCCACCGCCGCGAACAGGTCCTGCGTCGGCGGGTGCCACGTCCAGCGCAGGTTCGTGGCCAGGGTTCCCAGCGCCGCCAACGGCTCCGGCAGATGTGCTCGAACGGTGAATCGGTGGACGGCTCTCACGGCGGCTGACCCTATCTCGCGGTCGATGTCGATGTCTGATTCTCAAACGTCCGGGCGCCGCACGCGTACCCGTGCGGCGCCGCCCGTTCCGGCGATCGGCCGACGAGGCGCGCGACCGGTTCCTCGACTCGTGGTCGACGCACCCGGCTCCAGGCGTGTCCGACAGTGTCGCAGCCCGATGACGACGCCGTGGCCGGGTGATCAACTCGATGATGCGAAGCTGGCGGGGTGCGCACTCGGCGGATCCGGATCCTCTCCGCTGCCCTGCTGACCCTCGTGCTCGGGGTCGCGGGCTGCTCACGTCCTGCGCCGACGCCGCCCGCCGAGGCCGAGTCGGCGACGGTCGACCCCGGGTTCGTGCACGGCACCGACGGCGGTGACCTCGACCGGCTCGCCGCCACCGTCATCAGCGACGTGCAGGCGTACTGGGCGGCGACGCTGCCCGCCGTGACCGGGCGGCCGTGGCACGACCTCGACGGCGGCTTCTTCTCCGTCGACACCACGGCGAGCACCGGGCGGCCCCCGCCGTGCTCGGGCTCCGTCTCGAACCTGGAGGGCAACGCCTACTACTGCGCCTCCGTGGACGCCATCGCCTGGGACCGCGCGGCGCTGCTGCCGGTGCTGCGCGAGCACTACGGCGACGCGGCGGTCGCCGTGGTCCTCGCCCACGAGGTCGGCCACGCCGTGCAGCAGCGGTCCGGAGTGGACGTCGGCGCGGGCAGCGACGCGGCCCGCGTCGAAGCGGGCGCCGACTGCTACGCGGGCGCCTTCCTGCGCGCCGCCGCCGACGGGCGCACCGAACACCTGCGCGTCTCCCCCGCGCAGCTCGACCAGGCGCTGCACGCGCTGATCGTGTTCCGCGACCCCATCGGCACCGACGCGTCCTCCGGCGACGCGCACGGCACGTCCTTCGACCGGATCACCGCGTTCCAGGACGGCCACCGGGACGGGCCGGGCCGCTGCGCCGACGTCCCCACCGAACGCGCCCCCACCGGCGACGCCCCCGACGACGGCAACGCACCGCTGCAGGCGGTCGTCGACCGGACCGCCGACGCGGGCGCGGAGTTCTTCGGCGACCAGGTCGCCGCCGCGGGCCGGAGCTGGACGCCGCCCGCGGTGCGCTCCCGCGACTGCCCGGCCGACCCGGTCGGGTACTGCGCCGAGCGCGGCCTGATCGGCTACGACCCGGCCGGGCTCGACGAGCTGCACCGCGACGTCGGCGACCAGGCGACGGCCACCCTGCTCGCGTCCCGGCAGGCGCTCGCCGCGCTCACCGCGCTCGGGCGGCCCACCAGCGGCGCCGCCGCGGGCAGGGCGATCAGCTGCCTCACCGGCGCCTACACCGCCACCGAACCCGGGCTCTCCGCGGGCGACCTGGACGAAGCGATCGAATCGCTGCTGGTCAGCGACAGCGTGTCCCGCGATGCCACCGGCGGCCAAGCTCTCACCGGCGGTGAGCGGGTCGCCGCGTTCCGCACCGGGCTGCTGCACGGGCCCGTCCACTGCGGATGATCACGTTCCGTGGCGGAGCCCGCTAGCGAACAGCGGAACATCGCGCACCGTTCGGAGCCTGGGAGGACCCGGCGCCACCGCGCACCATGATCGAGGACGCGCCGCGGGGGTCGCGGTCCGATCTCGCACAGCGGTCCGGCGCGCGGGGAACCTCCCCGCCGCCGCGTCGCGCCGTCCCACCCCACCTGTCCGCACTGGTCGACAGCCACAAGACGCCTTCGGTGACGAAGGCGCGAACAAGGGAACCTTCCTGTCACACGAGCCCCACCGACGCCCACATCGCGGGACGCGACCGGCCCACACTGGCCGCGACCCGCTCGGACGTGCCAGGATCCGGTCCGTGCCGGATTCGTTGCTTACTCGTGATCGCGTGATCGACCTGTTCCTGGTCGTCACTTCGGCCTGTCACTGACCGCAACTCCCCGTGACCCCACCGGGTCGACGGCGCGGCATCGCGATTCCTCACCTCCCCGCCTTCCCCGCGGCACGCCCGCGCGGTCCGGCGCTGGGACGCCGTCGATCGGCCCGGTTCCGATTCAGCTCACGAACCAAGGAACGGAAGCACTCATGTCCGCACCCACGCACGTCTCCCAGTACACGCCGACCGAAGAGATCCCGGAGCTCGGCGCGGTCGAACTGCACCCCGCACTGGACCTGCCGCTGCTGCGCGACTCGATCCGCCCCGACCACGAGCTGTGGACGCCGAAGGAACTGCGCGACCTCACCACGCTGGCCATCACCGAACTCACCGGCTCCCTGCTGGACCTCGTCGAGGTCCACGACGAAGAGCGCTGGTGGGCGCGGCTCGGCCTCACCTCGGGCGTCGAGCTGTGGCTGCTGTCCTGGGCGCCCGGACAGGGGACGAAACCGCACGACCACGGCGGCGCCTCCGGATCGTTCGCGGTGCTGTTCGGCGAGGTCCGGGAGGACTACCGCTACCCGGCGGGCCCCATCCGCGAGGCGCACCACGGCACCGGTTCGTCGATCGGCTTCGGCGCCGGGCGCGCGCACCAGGTCCGCAACACCAGCTCGGTGAACGCGGCCACCGTGCACGCCTACTCGCCGCCGCTGCTGCCGGTGCGCCACTACGCGGACCTCTCCGACGTGCCGCCCGTGGCGCCGCAGCCGGCGGGCCCGATCCGGAAGAACATCTGATGAGCGAGGTCACCGTGCCGACGCAACGCCCCCACGCCGACGAGGCCCCTGGTTTCGGCCCGTACGGCATCGACCACCTGCTCACCGACGCCCGCGGCGACCTGGACCGGGTCGATCCGCGCGGCGCCGCGGAGCTGCAGCGCAACGGGGCCCTCCTGATCGACATCCGGCCGGAGTCGAACCGGCTCGCCGAAGGCGAGATCCCGGGCGCGCTGAACGTGGAGCGCATCGTGCTGGAGTGGCGGCTGGACCCGTCCAGCCCGCACCGGCTCGACGGCCTGCGCGTCGACCAGCCCGTGGTGCTGGTCTGCAACGAGGGCTACGCGTCGAGCCTCGCCGCCGCGCAGGCCCGCGAACTCGGCCTGGGCAGGGCGACCGACCTGATCGGCGGGTTCCGGGCGTGGCGCGCGGCCGGGCTCCCCGTCGAAGGCGGTCACGCCCCCGTCGGCTGAGACGTACCCCGCAGCGAGGGCGTCGTCCACCGGACGGCGCCCTCGTTCGCGCGCGGACGGCCCCGCGCCCGGTCGCGGACGGCCTCGCTCCCGGTCTCCGCCTGGCACCACCGACGGCGGTGCCCGGAGCCCCGGTCGAGCCCGGCCGCAAGCACCTGGTGCGGGACCGGAAGAATGAGTCCCGGAGGGGACCGGCGGGGTGATCGCCAGGCGGTCCGAACGGCGCCGGAACCGTGCGCAGAGCGGCCGGAAACGGCTGGGAGGTGGACGTGGACGACCTGGTCATCCGGATGGACGGAGTCGGAGTCCGGCGGGGTGGAAACGCGCTGGTGTCCGACGTGAACTGGTCGGTGGAACTCGACGAGCGCTGGGTGGTGCTGGGACCGAACGGCGCGGGCAAGACCACGCTGCTCAAGCTCGCAGGCGCCGAACTGCACCCGTCGGACGGCACCGTCGACGTGCTCGGGGAACGCATGGGCCGCACCAACGTGTTCGAGCTGCGCCCGCGGATCGGCCTGTCCTCGGCCGCGCTGGGTTCGCGCGTGCCCGGCGACGAACTGGTGCGCGACGTGGTGGTCAGCGCCGGGTACTCGGTCCTCGGCCGGTGGCGCGAGGAATACGACGAGATGGACACCGACCGGGCCACCGAACTGCTGGACCTGCTCGGGGTGGCGCACCTCGCCGACCGATCCTTCGGGACGTTGTCCGAAGGCGAGCGCAAGCGCACCCTCATCTCCCGCGCGCTGATGACCGATCCGGAGCTGCTGCTGCTCGACGAACCCGCCGCCGGGCTGGACCTGGGCGGGCGCGAAGACCTGGTGGCGCGGCTGTCCGCACTGGCCATGGACCCGGAAGCACCCGCGTCCGTGCTCGTCACCCACCACGTGGAGGAGATCCCGCCGGGGTTCACCCACGCCCTGCTGCTGCGCGAAGGCACCACCGTCGCGCAGGGGCTGCTGGAGGACGTGCTCACCGAGGACAACCTCTCGAAGACCTTCGACCAGGACCTGGAGCTGCAGCGCAGCGGCGACCGCTACTTCGCGCGCAGGCGCGCCTGACCGACCGCACCCGCGCGACGGGCCCCCGCTCCCAAGCGAGCGGGGGCCCGTGCGCGTTCGGCCGCAAGGGATACGCGACACCACTACTGAGATCGTCGACACTGACGATCGGCGGGAACGCGGGATAGCCTCCGGGCAAGCGGCAGTTCGACGAGGAGGTTGCGGCGTGGGTGAGTTCGTCAGGCTCGACGTGGAAGGCGCCATCGGCACGATCAGGTTGGAACGGCCGCCGATGAACGCGCTGAACCGGCAGATCGAGCAGGAGCTGAAAGCCGTGGCGGCGGAGGCGGCCGAACGCCCCGACGTGCGCGCGGTGATCGTCTACGGCGGCGAGAAGGTCTTCGCGGCCGGCGCCGACATCAAGGAAATGGCCGACATGTCCTACTCGGACATGGCCGCCAAGGAGGAGAACGGCCTCACCGCCGCGATGAGCGCCGTCGCCGCGATCCCGAAGCCGACCGTCGCCGCCATCACCGGCTACGCCCTCGGCGGCGGATTCGAACTCGCGTTGAGCTGCGACCGCCGCATCATCGGCGACACCACCAAGGTCGGTCAGCCGGAAGTCCTGCTCGGCGTGATCCCCGGAGCCGGCGGCACCCAGCGCCTCGCCCGGCTCGTCGGGCCCAGCAAGGCCAAGGACATCATCTTCTCCGGCCGGTTCGTCAAAGCCCCCGAAGCCCTGGAACTGGGCCTCGTCGACGAGGTCGTGGCGGCCGACGAGGTGTACGCGGCGGCCCGCAAGTGGGCCGAGCAGTTCGCCAACGGCCCGGCGCGCGCGCTCGCGGCGGCGAAGGCCGCGATCGACGGCGGCCTCGACATGGACCTCGACAACGGCCTGCGCCTGGAGACGCAGATCTTCGCCGGCCTCTTCGCCACCGAGGACCAGAAGATCGGCATGCGCTCGTTCATCGAAAACGGCCCGGGCAAGGCTGAGTTCACCGGGCGGTAGGTGCTGGGCTCGTTCTGCTTGGGTGGTCATTCAGCAGAACCTCAGTGAGCCTCTCGCTGCGGGATCTTATTCCCGAGTGGCTCCGCCACGAGGGAAAAAGCCGTCCTCGCGAGAGGCTCACTGAGAACTCGCCGGTGGTCGGCTTGTGGACGTGGGCTATTCGCTGCGCGAATACAGGCACGGCCTCGCCGCAAGGCAGGCGTGGCTACGCCCGCCCACTGCACGGCTTCGCCGCAGAGCACGGCCTTCGGCCGCGAGGCAGGCGTGGCTTCGCCCGCCCTACTGCACGGCTTTGGCGCTAGGCACTGCCTTCGGGCGCGAGGTGGGCGGGCTTGGCCTTGCCGTCCGCTGCACGGGTTCGGCGTGAGGCACGGGCTCTGGCTGCGAGATGGGCTGGCTTCGTCGCCTTCGCCGGCTTCGTCGGTGAAAGCTTGGTGGCCGGTGGGCTTTGCTTCGCTCGTGCTTGGGTTTCGCCGGGTGGTGGTCGGGCTTTGGCGCGGTGTTCGTTGGCGGAGACCGGGGGTGTTGGCGGGGGATTCCGGGTGGGCGTGTCTCCGGGGTGCTCGGGTGGGGCGGTTAGAGTGCTGCGGTCCAGGTAGAGCACGTGCGCGGTGGTGGGAATTCGGTGGGCTACGCATTCGATCTCGATGATGTGGCCTTCCTGCGGTCCCCCGCCGGGGCCGAGGCCGTCGCGGTCGTGGCGCAACGGCCGCTGACCGCGGACTCGCGGCTGGCCGACGTCGCCGCCGCTCGGGCCGCCGCCGGAGCGCGCTTCGCCGGGGCCGTGCTGGAGACCGCGGTGCTGCGCGGCCGAGCCGAGTCCAAATTGGACGGTGCCGGGCAGTGGCTGTTCACCGCGGACTCGTTGCAGCAGGCGACCACCGCCGCCGTCGCCCGGCACCGCGCCCGCCGGCTCACCGGCCGCGCCGTGCACGACGTGACCTGTTCGATCGGCGCGGACCTCCGGGAAGTGGCGCTGGTCGCCGAGCGCTGCATCGGCTCCGACCTCGACGAGGTCCGGCTCGCCATGGCCCGGCACAACCTCACCGCCGACGGCAGTTCCGCGGGCCTCGTGCGCGCGGACGCGCTGCGCCCCACCAGCACCGGGACCACGATCGTCGCCGACCCCGCGCGCCGCGACGGCACCGGCCGCCGCCGCTGGAACCCGGCCGACCTGGTGCCGCCGCTGGACGCGCTGCTCGACGTCCACGCCGGCCGCGACATGGTCGTGAAGTGCGCGCCCGGCCTCGACTTCGACGCCATCCCCGACCACGCCGAAGTGGAGATCGTCTCGCTCGCCGGGCAGGTCCGGGAAGCCGCCGTGTGGCTCGGCGACCTCGCCGAGCACGGGGTGCGGCGGCGCGCCACCGTGCTGCGCGCCGGCGGAGCTCCCGACGAACTCACCGATCAGGCCCCCGACGAGTGCCCCGTGCTCGACGTCGGCCAGTGGATCGTCGACCCCGACGGTGCCGTGGTGCGCGCCGGACTGGTCCGCCACTACGCGGCGCGGCACGGGCTCGGGCAGCTCGACCCGCGCATCGCCTACCTCACCGGCGACGCGCCACCGCCCGGCATCCGGGCGTTCCGGGTGATCGACCACGGGAAGTACGCGGAGAAGGCGCTGCGAGCGCTGCTGCGCGACCACGACGTGGGGCGGCTGGAGATCATGACCCGCGGCGTCGACGTCGACCCCGACGCGCTGCGCCGCAGGCTCAAACCGCGCGGCAGCACCGAAGCGACGGTCATCCTCACCCGCGTCGGCAGCACCCCCCGCGCCTACCTCTGCCGAGCCGAACGCACCTGAAGCCGATCACCCTCCGCACCCCCTGCCCGGATCCGCATTTCACCCGCACCCGCGCAATTCGCGAGAAATCGCGGGACACCAGGGAAAACGGGGTCACGATCGTGGAGCCGGACGCGGAGCGGAAGCAGGTCTCACCACGCCGAGGGTCACTCGGCCCAGCTTCGAACACCGCTCACTGGCCGACGATGCTGACCTGACGCGTCTCGGACGGGCCGTCCCACGTGCGGGGCAGCGGCGTGGCGACATCCGGAGCGACGACGTCCACGATGGCGTCCAGCGCCGCCTCCGCCTTCCCGACCCACAAGTGCTTGGTGTCGTCGAAACCGGTGACCGTCGCCTGCGGGATCGTCGCGAACCGGCGGCGCGCCTCCTCCGGGCGGAGGTAGTCGTCGAACTCCGGGACCAGCGCGTGCACCGGCTTGCCCGACTCGCCCCACGCCCGCAAGTGCTCCTCGGTGCTCCAGCGCAACGGCGGCGAGATCAGGATCGCGCCCCGCACCAGCGGATCCAGCCCGTGCACGAGCGTGAGGTCCGTGCCGAACGACCAGCCCACCAGCCACACGTCCGGCAAGTCGTGGAACTCGGCGTACTCCAGCGCCGCGGCGACGTCGAACCGCTCGGAGTCGCCGTTGTCGAACGAACCCTCGCTGCGCCCCGCCTCGCTGGCCGTGCCGCGGGTGTTGAACCGCAGCACGGCGAGATCGGCCAGCGCGGGCAGCCGGAACGCCGCCTTGCGGTAGAGGTGCGAGTCCATCATCCCGCCGTGCGTCGGCAACGGGTGCAGGCACACCAGCGTGGCTCGCGGAGCACCGTTCGCGGGCAACGACAACTCACCGATCAACCGCAGCTCATCGGCGGTGTGCAGGGTGATCTGCTCCCGCTCGGCGGGCAGCACGGTGTTGGCGCGGATCTCGGTGCTCATCGGCTCGATCCTCCCACGCCCACCAGGCCGCACCGGTGTGAGATGCCCGTCAGGACCAGCGCCGAGTGGGCCCGCGGCGCCCGCGCGCCCGCCAGCACCCGCTGTGCCAGTGCCGCCGGTCGGCGACGTCGCCCTGCTCGTCGGCGGGCCACGCCACGACGTGGCCGACACCCGGCCGCACCTCGTGGTCGCATCCCGGGCAGCGGTAGGTCTTCGTGGCCTGCGCGGCCGGAACGGTCCGCACCACCCACTCGCCGTCCGGTCCTTCCTCCACCCTGGACCAGCCGAAACCGGAACCCATCGGCCGAGGACCCGGCCCCGGCGAATCACCGGTCGGGCGCTGAGGACGATTGCGGCGCGGCACGCCCCCACCGTAACGGCACCGGCCCGTGCCCGTATCCAGCCCTCTACGGCCGAGGGAGCCCCGGCCAGGCGCGTTCCGCGAGGCCCCTGGCGAACTCGCACGCGTCCAGCCCGGTGCCATCGGGGTACGCCACGACGATCATCGCCACCTCGACCTGGCCGCCGCCCGGTTCGCCGAACGGGAGGTGCCCCGTCTCCGCCGAGCACAACGGGGTTCTCGGGTCGCCGCCGACGACGCTGGTCACCGTGCGGCGACCCGCGATCGACTCCTCCACCGCCGACCCGTGCAGCACGGCAGGCGGATCACCCGCGGTGTGCACCAACCGCACCCGCGGCGACGCGGCGTCCTGCTGCCCCCACTGGCACTGGTGGCCCGCCGGGGAACCCTCCGGCTCGGCCTCCTCCAGGCCCGGTACCTCGCGCACCACCTCGGTGCCGAGCACCCGGCACGGGTCGCTCAACGCCAGCGAATTCGGCGGGTACGGGCGGTGGCGCACCTGGTGCCGCCCGATCGCGGCGACGACGTCACCCGCCCCCGCCTCCGCCAGCCCGCACAGCGCGGCACCCGGCGCACCATCGAGCTGATCGGCGCTGACCAGCAAGGAATTGCCGTCACCGAACAAGACCCGCCGCGTGCAATGCCCCGGCAACGGCGCCTCCCGCGCGATCCGGAACGCGCCCGCGCCGACCACCGGATCGGCCTGCCGCGGAGCTTCCCGCGCGAGTTCGCCGACCTTCAGCTGCGCCAGCGCGCCCTCCGCCATCCGCACCCGGAACAAGCAGTAGTCCAACGAGACCGTGCCCGCGTCGCGCGCCTCGCCGAACTTCGCCAACGACGCGGGATCGATCAGCGAACACGGATCGACCGTGCGCGGATCACCGAGAGCCCCGGTCACCGACGCGGACTCGCGGTCCGACACGGGTTCCGGACGCTGCTGCGCGACACCGCTGCAACCGACGGCCCACAGCAGCAACGACACCAGCACCACCGGCAGACCAAGAAAACGCGGCATCGCCCCAGACTAACTTTGTTCGGGGTGGGGGTCGTTTTGCCCGGGGGGGGTGGGTGGCGGAACCTCAGTCGGTCTCTCGCTGCGGGATCTTTTTCCCGAGTGGCTCCGCCACGAGGGAAAAAACCGTCCTCGCGAGGAAGGCACTGAGAACCCGCGGGGGGTCGGCTTTTGGACG
>NZ_JBSFWJ010000116.1:0-12167 GCF_053592695.1 Saccharopolyspora sp. NPDC002578
CCCCTGTGGGCGGGCGGCGGCCGCCCCGCGGCGCCCCCCCCCCCCCCCCGCCCCCCCCCCCCCCCCCCCCGCGGCGCGGATCGATCCGCCGGCCTGCCACGGGGCCGAATCTCCTCGCGGGCAGGCGAATCCGTGGAACGGGTCCGCAGCCGAACGCGGGTGGGTCGACCGCCACCGGGGATCGGGCTCAGGCGGTCAGGAAGCCAAGAGGTCGCGGACGGGCCTCTGCGGGGCCGAACGTCAGCGGCGACAGCGCTGCGCCGCGACGCGCACGAGATCAACGTGGCGACGTCGGGTCAGCAGCGGCAACAACACCCGTCCATCCGAACAAAGCCCCCCACCACTGTCAATGTGAGTTCTTGCGGGGGTCCGCGAGGGCTTGGCCGGTGGTCGGGTGGCGGAACCTCAGCTGTCTTCTCGCTGCGGGATCTTTTTCCCAAGTGGCTCCGCCACGAGGGAAAAAGCCGTCCTCGCGAGAAGACAGCTGAGAACCCGCCGGTGGTCGGCTTCTCGACGTGGGCTATGCGCTTCGCGAATCAGGCACGGCCTTCGGCCGCGAGGATTCGGCTTCGCCGGTGACGTGGACGTGCTCACCTGGAGCGACGGGTTCGCGGGCGCTGATCGGAGGTCGGTCAGGACTCGGTCACTCGGCCGTCGTCGATGTGGAGGCGGCGGGTGACGTGCACGGCGTCGAGCATGCGGCGGTCGTGGGTGACCAGGAGCAGGGTGCCCTCGTAGGAGTCGAGCGCCGACTCCAGCTGCTCGATCGCGGGCAGGTCCAAGTGGTTCGTCGGCTCGTCCAGCACCAGCAGGTTCACGCCGCGCGCCTGCAACAGCGCCAGCGCGGCCCGCGTTCGCTCGCCGGGCGAGAGCGTGTCCGCCGGGCGCAGCACGTGCGCGGCGAGCAGGCCGAACTTCGCCAGCAGCGTGCGCACCTCCGCCGTCGGCCACTCCGGGACCTGCGCGCCGAACGCGTCCAGCAGCGCCTCCGCCCCGAAGAACAAGCCGCGCGCCTGATCGACCTCACCGACCACGACGCCGGACCCGAGCGACCCGCGCCCGCCGTCGAGCTCCAGCCTGCCCAGCAGGGCCGCCAGCAACGTCGACTTGCCCGCACCGTTCGCCCCGGTGATCGCCACCCGATCAGCCCAGTCGATCTGCAGGTCCACCGGCCCCAGCGTCATCGAATCCCGGTGCACCACGGCACCGTGCAACGTCGCCACCACCGAACCCGAGCGGGGCGCGGCGGCGATGCTCATCCGCAGCTCCCACTCCCTGCGCGGCTCCTCCACCACGTCGAGGCGCTCGATCAGCCGCTCCGTCTGGCGGGCCTTCGACGCCTGCTTCTCGGTGGCCTCGCTGCGGAACTTGCGGCCCACCTTGTCGTTGTCGGCGGCCTTGCGGCGGGCGTTCTTCACGCCCTTCTCCATCCACGACCGCTGCGAACGCGCCCGCGCCTCCAGCGACGCGCGCGTGTCCGCGTACTCCTCGTACTCCTCGCGCGCGTGCCTGCGCGCCACCTCGCGCTCCTCCAGGTACGCGGCATAACCACCGCCGAACGACCGCACCTGCTGCTGCGCGAGGTCCAGCTCCACGACGCGCGTCACCGTGCGGGCCAGGAACTCGCGGTCGTGGCTGACCAGCACCGTTCCGGCGCGCAGCTCGGAGACGAACCGCTCCAACCGCTCCAAGCCGTCGAGGTCCAGGTCGTTGGTGGGTTCGTCGAGCAGGAACACGTCGTAGCGGCTCAGCAGCAGCGACGCCATGCCCGCCCGCGCCGCCTGCCCACCGGACAAGCTCGTCATCGGCTGGTCGAGCGCGACCTCCAAGCCCAGTTCCGCGACGACGCTCGCCGAACGCTCCTCCAGATCAGCGCCGCCCAGCGCGAGCCACCGCTCCAACGCCGTGCCGTACTCGTCGTCCGCACCGGGACGTTCCTCGGTGAGCGCTTCCGTCGCCGCGTCCAACTCCCGCTGCGCCGCCGCGACCCCGGTGCGCCGCTCCAAGAACCCGTGCACCGTCTCGCCGGGAATCCGATCCGGCTCCTGCGGCAGATGTCCCACCGTCGCCGTCGGCGGGCTCAACCGCACCGACCCCGCCTCGGCGGACAGCAAGCCGCCGAGCATCCGCAGCAACGTCGACTTCCCCGCGCCGTTCACCCCGACCAGCCCCACCACGTCACCAGGCGCGACGACCAGATCAAGACCGGAGAACAGGACCCGCTCGCCATGACCCGCGGCGAGCTCCTTCACGACGAGTGTGGCGCTCATAAGAACTCTGATCCTAGTGCCCTGGTCAGCGGCGATTTCCCTCACCGGTGCACTCCGGCGCGCACAGCGGCCGAGCACCGCACCGGGCGCTCAGCAGCCGGCGGATCTCAACCCGCCGCCGAACGAGCGCTGTGCGCGCGTTGCCTTGTCAGCTCGTTGAAATCGAACAGTCCGACGCCCGTGAGTTCAAATCCGTGGAACTCCGCCTCGGGCAACCGGGGCTTGATATCATAATAGTGGTCCAGTCCCATCCCGACATACCTGATTCCGCGATGGATCGCCATGTTGACCCGATGCTCCATGTGCTTGTTTCGGCGCTCGATGAACTCCTTTTCGTGATCTTCATTATTTTCGTCCGTCGGCGCGATCATGTCGCGCTTCCCACGTTCCCGAAGATCCGCTACCACTGCCCTGAGATAGACCGAGAGCCGATCCCTTTGGCTCTGGTCCCACGTGACGAGCTCATCGCCGATGGGTTCCGTCGTCGGCAGAGCCGCAATCCGGGAATCGAGATCAGGTGAACCCCGGCGAAGACCCAACACGTTGCCCCGGCGCTTCCCGGCCTCTTCACGAGCCTCGGCCAGTCGACTCCGCGTCGCCTGCATGCTGCTCGCCCCGCCCTGGTCCAGCGCGTCTGCGCCGTATCCCCAGGCCACCTTCAGGAACCTCGCCAATTGCACCCCGATGTGCCGATGATCCCCCTCCTTCCGGACGAGTTCCAGGTTCCCTCCATTCATGTACCCCAGCAGCTTGGTCATCGCCTCACCCAGCTTGGGATAGAGGGATTCGACCCCGTGACTCGCCCAGCCGCCGTCTTGCAAGCCGAAATTCGCGGCATGCTTCCCCAAGCCTGCACTGTAAGCAGATTTCGTCTTCGGCTCCGAATCCAGATCCTCGGTGACGAATGCCTCGTACAGGTAGCTTTTCGCGCCGACTGCCTCGAGCACGTCGGCCAAAGTAGTCTGGCTGTGCTGCTCTCCGAGCACGTTGGTCAGCTTCGGGTCGAATCGAACCCAGACGCGCTCTCCTCTCGGCAGGTTCCCCAGGTAGTCGAGAGCACCCGCGGCGTGGTCCGCGAACTCCTTGTTCGTCGTGTAGTCACGGACTAAGGAGTCGGACGCCATACCGCGCATGGTGCCGGTCAGCCACTCACCGTCCGGCTCGACCTGCTTCTCGCCGACGAATGCCAGGCGCTGGACCGGAACAGCGGGTGCGCACCGGCAGACGTCGGCCGATCGCGCAACGACATCGGCACCCGGTGGGCGTGGCCCGGACTCCGCATCAGCGCGGTTCGCGAGCAGCCGCGCCACTTCCGCATTGCCCACCGTCCGCTGCAACTCCAGCAACGACCGCGCGTCACCTCGGACACCCGGTGCGCGGTGCGGGGGCGGCCGATGGACGACGTCTTCCACTTCGGGGGCATGAGCGCGCATCGACGCCTCCTCGACAGGGCCGGTCCGCCACCGGCCCGGATCGCAATCGCCACAGCGGCCAAGCCAGCTTGCCCGGTGCGGCCGAGGCGCACCACGTCCGTTCGGGCAACACAGCTGCACTAAAGCTTCCCGACGAATGCCCCGGCGAGCGGCCCGATCGGCTACGCCGTGCGCCCCAGGACCGTGCCGTGGGGGACGCCGTCGAGGGCCTTCTCGAACTGCTCCAGGACGTCCGAGAGCGGGCCGGAGCTGTCCTCGTGGATCGTGAGGTCGTCGCCGGTCACCGTCAGGTGCTTGTCGATCAGGAAGAAGCTCTGCACCACGTGCCGCGCGCCCAGCGAGCTCACGACCGGGCGCAGCCCGTAGTCCAGCGCCAGCACGTGCGCCAGGCTGCCGCCGGTGGCCAGCGGCAGCACCGCCTTGCCGCTGAAGCCGAACTGCGGCAGCAGGTCCAGGAACACCTTGAGCAGCCCGGAGTACGCAGCCTTGTAGGTCGGCGTGGCCAGCACGATGCCGTCGGCGCGGTGCACCTGCTGGATCGCCTCGGCGATCTCGGGCGCCGTCGTGTCGGCGCCCAGCAGCGGCTCAGCGGGCAAGGTGCGCAGCCGCAGGTGGTCGGATTGGCGGCCCGCGGCGGTCAGCCTGCGGGCGAGGTGGTCTGCGACGCGTTCGGTCTTCGACGTCTTCGAAGGGCTGCCGGAGATGACCAGGACGGTGGACACGCGCGTTCTCCTCACGGGAATGTGGCCGATTCGAGCGGAATCAGACCGGGGCGCGGCCGAACCACCAGGTGAATCCACAGTGGACGTGCGGGGAGATTCGCTCACCCGCGGCGACGGCGCGCGACGACCGGCTCAGCTGCTGGGGCGACACCCTTGTGCGACGACACGCAGCAGATCCACGTGACGACGCTTGGTGAACAGGGCCGGGAGCACGGAACCATCGCAACACCGCCACGAACGGGGTGTCAACGACTCGGGACGCGAATCCCAACGCGCGGAACCGGGAATCGAGCGCCGGAACCTCAGTCCTCCGCGCCCCGGCTCAACCGGGCCAGCCTGCGCGGCGTCGGCCACTTCACGTGCGTAGCCCAGCCGAAACGCTCGAACATCCAGATCACCCGCGCCGAGATGTCGATCTGCCCGCGCCGCACGCCGTGGCGCGCGCACGTGGGATCGGCATGGTGCAGGTTGTGCCAGGACTCACCCATGCTCAGCAGCGCCAACGGCCAGAAGTTCGCCGCCTTGTCCCGGCTCTGGAACGGGCGCTCCCCGATGATGTGGCAGATCGAGTTCACCGACCACGTCACGTGGTGCAGGAACGCCACCCGCACCAGTCCCGCCCAGAAGAACGCCGTCCACGCACCCCACCAGGTCCCCGTCACCGCGCCGCCGACCACCGCGGGCAGCGCCAACGTCAGCAACGTCAACGGCCCGAACAGCCGGTGCACCAGCACGATGTCGCGGTCGGCCATCAGGTCCGGCGCGAACCGCTCCCGGTTCGTCAGGTCCCGCTCGAAGAGCCAGCCCATGTGCGCGTGCCAGAACCCCCGCGCCAACGCCATCGGCGAGGTGCCGAACGCCCACGGCGAATGCGGATCGCCCTCCCGGTCGGAGAAGGCGTGGTGCCTGCGGTGATCCGCGACCCAATGCATCACCGGCCCCTGCACCGACATGCTGCCCGCCACCGCCAGCGCGATCCGCAGCCCGCGCTTCGCACGGAACGCGCCGTGCGTGAAGTACCGGTGGAAGCCGACCGTCACGCCGAGGATCGTCAGCACGTAGAACCCGGCCGCGAGCCCCAGGTCCAGCCAGCTCAGCCCCCAGCCCCACGCCAGCGGCACCGCGGCCAGCAACGCCAGGAACGGCACCAGGATGAACACGTAGACCGACAGCTGCGGGGCCCAGCCACGACGCCCGGTCAACAGCGGCGAGCGCCCCTGCCGGGTCGCGGCGGATTCAGTGGTGACCATCGCGCGAGAACCTCGAATCTGGCGGGGGCTCGGATCGGCTGTGCGCCCCACACTTCAGGTACCCGAGCCGCCGAGCAACGAACCGCACCTCACACCATGGTGAATTTCGCCTGATCAGGGCCGATCGGGCGACGTGGCACGCGGCTCAGCGCGTCACCACTTGGGCCAGCACCATCGTGAACGCGTCGCGATCGACGGCGGCCGGCTCCTCGGCGAGCCACTCGCCCACCTCGCGGACGAAGCCCTCCGGGGTCAGCGGTTCCACCGGCGCGTCCGCATCGGATTCGCCCACCGTGACCTCGCCCGCCCGGTTCGGGTACAGCAGCAGCACGCCGCGCACCTCGACCTCCGGCAGCAACGCCTCGAACGCCGCCACTCCGTTCGCGAGCCGGGTGGTGCCGCCGCGGAACACGTGGCCGTTGCGCCACACCTCGCCGTTCTCGTCGACCTCGTAGTGCCCCGGCAGCCAGCGCTTCGACTCGACCAGCACCAGCCGCCGCCCGCACAGCACCGCGTGATCGATGTCGGCGAACACCGAGCCCGGCCAGGCGATCCCGTGGAAGATCCGCACCCCCGGCATCCGGGTCAGGTGATCGGCGAGCAACTCGGCGGAACGCTGCTTGACGGCCTCGTCCGCGGGGACCTCCTCCTCCGCGGTGCCGCCGAACACGCGGCCCCGGTTCTCGGCTTCGAACAGCCGGTCCGTGCGGCGCGCCTCCAGCAGGCGGCGCAGCAGCACCAGCACCACGACCCCCGCGGAGACCAGCATCGCCAGCCACACGCCGAGCAGCACTCCGCTCAACCCGACCAGCAGTCCCGTCGCCGCCAGCAGCACCCAGCCGCCGGCCAGCGCGAGCGCCGGAGTCCGGTCCGGTGCCGTGACCGGCAGGTACACCACCCGCTCCGCCGGATCGACCTCGTCCCACCAGGGGATGTCGGCGGGGTCGAGGTCCGGCGCGGGCGGGGTGAAGTTCGGATCGTCGCCGAAGTCGCGCCGCTTGCCGGGCCGGTACACCCAGCGCCGCGACGGCGAGCGATCACGCCCGGACGGCCTCGGTTCCGGTTCCGGTTCGTCCCGCGGATCGTCGTAGTCGGCGCGGCGCACCGGATCGTTGAGGGTCTCGTAGGCCTGCTGCAACAACCGGAACGTGCCGGCGGTGCCGCCGACGTCCGGGTGCATGGTGCGCGCCAAGGTCCGGTACGCGGACTTGATCTCGGCGCTCGACGCCGACCGGTCCACGCCCAGCAGCTCGTAATAGTCGACCCCGCGCACGAAACTCCGTCCACCATCGGCGATCGGCCTGCCACGACCGCGCGGCCATGATAGTTGTTCCGGGCGTTTCAAGATCAACCAGATGTGACGCGCGGGCCGCGTGACGCCGCCGATTGGGCTAACCGGGTGACGCGCGCAGCCGCCACGCGAGCAGCCCGCCCAACGCCAGCGGCAACCAGAACACGAACACCCGGAACACCAGCACCGCCGCCGCCGACACCCCCACCGGCACCCCGTAGGACGCCAAGGCCGCCGCCGCGCCCACCTCCACGAACCCGATCCCGCCGGGCAGCACGCCGACGATGCCGAACAACGTCGACACCGCGTACGCCACCAGCGCCACCAGCGGCCGGTCCCCCGCCCCCACCGCGATCATCGAAGTCCACAGCACCACCGCGCCGAGCAGATCGATCGCCACCGCGAAGCACACCGCGGGCACCGCCGCCGCGGGCCGAGTCCGGATCGCCGCCACCGCGTCGTAGAACTCGTCCGCCGCCGCCGTGTCGCGCGCCGCGCGCCGGCGGCGCAGCAACCGGTCCCAGCAGCGGCCCGGCAACGTCCACACCCGGCGCAGCACCTCGCGGCTGCGCACCGCCGCCACCAGCGCCACCACCCGGACCAGCAATCCCGCGGAGAACAACACCGTCGCGACGATCTCGGCGCGCTCCAGCCTGCCGTCCCAGGACACCACCGCCAGGCCCGCGGCGAGCGTCACCACAAAACCCACCTCGGCCGTCTGCGCGGCGGCCAGGTACGCCCCGGTGACCCGCCCCTGCCCGGCCGGATCGCGCGCCCCCTGCCTGCGGGAGTCGAGCGTGAACGCGGCCAGGCCCGCGACGTTGCCGGACTTCACGGCCAGGTTCAACGCCATCGACGCCAACGTGACCGGCAGCAACCTGGCGAACTCGTGGTAGCCACCCGCTCCCGTCACCCGCCGCGCCGCCAAGTGCAGCAGCACCCAGTCCGCGATCCAGATCAGCAGCACTCCCGCGCCCACGGCCAGCCACGTGGGATCGGCATCGCGCAACGCCCGCCCCGCCGCGGGCAGCTCGTGACGGTTCGCCCACACCAGCGCGGCGACCGCCGCGACCACCACCAGCGCAGCCACCCACCGGAACGCACGGGACCTCACCCGGCTCAGCGTCGCAGCACCACCGTCCCGTCGCCGCTCAGCCCAGCAGCCACGAAGCGTGATCAACACGGAGGTGCGTCCGACTTCCCGGTGAAACCGTTCGTCCCCTCGGGTTCCATTGGATCAACGGCGTTGCCGCAGGGAGTCGTAGCGGCGCCGAGCCGCGTCGCGCTGCCGCCGAGCCCTGGTCACGGCCCGCGTCGTGTCGCGCAGCCGCGCGGACAGGTCGTCGAGGCGGGCGCGGAGCTCATCCCGGTCGCGTTCCTGCTCATCGCGCTCCTGCTCGGCCGCGCGCAACGCGTCCTCGGCCTGCCGCAGCTCCTCGGAGGCCTCGTCCACCCCTGAGCCCTCGGCGGCGCTCGGGCGCGGTGCGCGCTTCGTCCGGCCTGCGGGTTCCGATGCCTCCGCCCGCTCGGAGACGTCGCGGCTCCGGCTTGCCGGGCGGTCCGATCCGGCTTTGCGGCCGGACCGGTTCGTCTTTCGGCCGGCACGGTCCACCGGCGGCTTTCGATCGGCGCTTCCCTGCTGCGTGCTGCGATCGGTCCGGTCCTGCCGGGTCTTGCCGGACCGCTCCGGCCGGGTACCGCGCTCAGAGCGGTCCGGCCGAGGTTCGCGCTCGGCGCGTTCCCGTCGGGGCTGCGGCTCGGTCGTGCGGTCCCCCGCGGGCTCGACGGCAGGTGCTTCCGCGGTTCGCCGACCACCGCGCCGCGTCCCCGCCGCGCCGCGATCCGTCCCTTCGGTGTCGTGAGCCCGCGCGGCGCTCCCGCCCCGATCCTCGTCCGCGCCCGGACGCCCCGCCTCGCTTCGCTCCGCCCGGGAGTGAGCTCGACGGCGACCACCTCGACGTGCCCCCGAGTCATGTCCCCGACGGCTCGACGTGGCGCTGCGCATCGCGGCGACCGAGAGCTCGTCCAACCCGAAGCCGCTGTAGGCCAGCGCCCCGCTGAGCACCCCGGCCTGGACCCGGCGTCCCGATTCCGGTTCCGCGACGGCGGCGGCGAACGTCGACTCCACCTGCCGCCGGGCCTGCTCCCCCAGCCGCTTCCCGGCGCGGGAGGCCACGTCCGCGGCCTGCTCGGTCAATCCCCGGACCAGGTCCGCGCGCCGCCGATCCAGCCGCCGGATTTCGTCGCCGCGCAGGTCGCGCTGCGCCGAGCGCAGCTCGTCGCCCACCTCGACCAGCTCGGCGACCCGGTCCCGCTGCTCGGCCGAGACCCGGTTCACCGCCCACGCCGCCGTCGTCGGCTTCCGCAACACCTTGAGCTCCGCCGCGAGCCGGTCGTCGCCCGCGTCGCGCGCCTGCTTCAACCGGCGGTCCCGGTCGGCGACGAACTCCCCCGGATCACCCTGGTAGAGCTCCTGCAGCACCGCCTCCGACACCTGCTCCCCGGCCATCGGCTCAGCTCAGCACGCTGCGCGCCGACCCGCACCCGATCCAGCGGAGGCGTGAGCGGCGGCGCGGGCGGGCACCCTGCGGTCATGACGAAATCGCTGCAACGGCCCCGGCGCGGAGCCATGATCGCGGGGGTGTGCGCCGGCATCGCCCACCGCTTCGGCTGGAGCGTCGGACTGGTCCGCTTCCTGTTCGTGATCTCCTGCGTCCTGCCCGGACCGCAGTTCCTGATCTACCTCGCGCTGTGGATCCTGATGCCGAAGCGGTGACGAACGCCGTGACCTGCCCTGGAACGCGAAAAACCCGCTGACTCTGAAGTCAGCGGGCCTTTCCACACGGGCGGCCGAGGCGGCGTAACCGCCCCTCCCTTGTGGCCACCCGGCACAGCCGTGCCCGGTCTTGAGGTGGCGCCCTGCGACCGGCACGGCCAGCTCTGTTCGGCGCAACCACCACGGTAACCGCTATGGGTGAAATAAGCCCATGCCTCGCCGCATTTCGAGACCCGGAGTTCAGATTGTCCAGGGCGATCAGCAGTCTTCCGGTGGATCAGGACGAACCCGTTCCGCCGTGATGGTGAACGACGTTGCGCCAGGAGCGCCGGGGCGTCTGCGACATCACAGGTGGTGGCGGCGCTCCCGCGCCCGGCGCTCGTACTCGGCCCGCGCGGAACGGGTGCTCTCCAGCGTCGACACCTCGGCGACCGGCACGTCCCACCACGCCTCCGGCGGGAGCTGCGCCTTGTCCGGCGAGGTCTCCACGTACACCGCGGTCGGGCGGTCCGCCGCCCTCGACGCGCGCAACGCCTCGCGCAACTCGTCCACGGTGTCCGCGCGCACCACGTCCACGCCGAGGCTGCGCGCGTTCGCCGCCAGGTCCAGCGGCAGCGGTTCCCCGGTGAACCGGCCGTGCTCGTCGCGGAACCGGTAGGCGGTGCCGAAGCGCTCGGCACCGACCTCCTCCGACAGTCCGCCGATGGACGCGTAACCGTGGTTCTGGACCAGCACCAGGTTGATCTTGATGCCTTCCTGCACGGCGGTCACCAGCTCGGTGGGCGACATCAAGTACGTGCCGTCACCGACGAGCGCGAACACCTCGCGATCCGGGTCTGCCAGCCGCGCGCCGATCGCCGCCGGGATCTCGTAGCCCATGCACGAGTACCCGTACTCCACGTGGTACTGGCTCGGCTGCTTGACCCGCCACAGCTTGTGGAGGTCCCCCGGCAGCGAGCCCGCCGCGTTGATCACGACGTCCTCGTCCGCGAGGACCTCGTCGAGCACGCCGATCACCTCGGCCTGACCGGGACGTTCCGCTCCGTCGGCGCACCGGGTGGCCCGGTCGACGACGTCGGCCCACCGCACCGCGGCGGCACGGTATTCGCGCACGTAGGCCGGATCGACGTGGTGGTCGGCCAACCGCTCGGCGAGACCGCTGAGCACCGCCCGCGCGTCCCCGATCACCGGCGTCGCGGCCTGCTTGTGGGCGTCCCCGGCCTCGACGTTCACGTTGACGAACCGCACCTGCGGGTTCGCGAACAAGGTGTGCGAGGCCGTCGTGAAGTCGGTGTAGCGGGTGCCGACGCCGATCACCAGGTCCGCCTGCCGCGCAGTGTCGTCGGAGGACGCGGTGCCGGTGTGCCCGATCGCGCCGAGTGCGCGCGGATCGTCGAAGCGCAGCGAGCCGCGCCCCGCCTGCGTCTCCGACACCGGGATGCCGGTCACCGCCGCGAACGCGCCCAACGCCTGTTCCGCGCCGCTGTGGTGCACACCGCCACCCGCGATGATCAGCGGGCGGCGCGCCTCCCGGATCCGGTCGGCCGCTTCGTCCAGCGACCGCGGATCGGCCTGCGGCCGGTGCACCCGCCAGGTCCGTTCGGCGAAGAACTCCTCGGGCCAGTCGTAGGCCTCGGCCTGCACGTCCTGCGGCAGCGCCAGCGTCACCGCCCCCGTCTGCACCGGATCGGCCAGCACCCGCATCGCCTCCAGGGCGGACGGGATCAGCGCTTCCGGCCGCCAGATCCGGTCGAAGTACCGGGACACCGGGCGCAGCGCGTCGTTCACCGACACGTCCCGCGCGTGCGGCGGTTCCAGCTGCTGCAGCACCGGGTCCGCCGGGCGCGTCGCGAACACGTCCCCCGGCAGCAGCAGGACCGGCAGCCGGTTGATCGTGGCCAGCGCCGCGCCGGTGACGAGGTTGGTGGCACCGGGGCCGATCGACGTGGTGCACGCGTAGGTCGAGAGCCTGCCGCGCTGGCGCGCGTACCCGACCGCCGCGTGGACCATCGCCTGCTCGTTGCGCCCTTGGAGGTACGGCATTTCCGGCGTCTCCAGCAGCGCCTGCCCGATCCCCGCCACGTTGCCGTGCCCGAAGATCCCCCAGCACCCGGCGATCAACCGCACGCGTTCGCCGTCTCGCTCGGCGTGCTGCCGCGCCAGGAACCGCACCAACGCCTGAGCCACCGTCAACCGCCGCGTCCCGGGATTCATCACTGCCCCTCTCCCATCCAGCACCTAGAGCCGGTCCCGGAGCTTGGTCGTGCCGAGTGATCAGCCGTCTCGGCATTTCGTCTTGTCAGCGGCGAAGCCGCTGAGCAGCGACCACCAGAGCAACCGGCACCGCCGCGGGTTCTCAGCGTCCTTCTCGCGAGGACGGCTTTTTCCCTCGTGGCGGAGCCACTCGGGAAAAAGATCCCGCAGC
>NZ_JBSFWJ010000117.1:0-11818 GCF_053592695.1 Saccharopolyspora sp. NPDC002578
CGATCGACAGCTTTTTCCCTCGTGGCGGAGCCACTCGGGAAAAAGATCCCGCAGCGAGGAAACCGCTGAGGTTCCGCTGAACGACCCACTACGCAGGTCATTCTGAAAGGACTAGCCGGCGGCGCGGCGGCGCAGCAGGTAGTAGGCCAGGCACAGCACCAGCAGGAACGGCACACCGGCCTTCCACGCGGTGTTGAACTGCTCGGTGAACGGGGTCGTGAGCAGCACGGCCGCCACGAACAGCATCGCCAGCAGCGTCGTCACCGGCGCCCCCGGCAACCGCACCGGCGAGGCGGGCAGGTCGTGCGCGGCGCGGTGGCGCCGGAACGCGAGGTGGCTCGCGAAGATGATCAACCAGGTGATCAGCGCGCCGAACAGCGCCAAGCCGAGCAGCAGCGGGAACGCCGTGGACTCCGCGAACACCGAGATGCCCGCCGCCAGCACCAGCCCACCGGCCGACAGCAGCAGCGCCCGGCGGGGCGCCCCGTTGGGGCTCAGCCCCGCGAACCACTTCGGCGCGTAGCCGTCGACGGCCAGCGAGTACGTCATCCGCGCGGTGACGTAGAGGTTCGTGTTCATCGCCGACAGCGCGGCCGTGAGCACGACGAAGTTCATGATCCCTGCGGCGGCCGGGATTCCCGCGGTGGCGAACAGGGCCACGAACGGGCTCTCCGTCACGTCCTCCTCGGTGGAGACCTGGTTCCACGGCAGGATCGAGACGACCACCAGCATGCCGAGCACGTAGAACAAGCCCAGGCGCAGCACCATGTTCCGCGCGGCGCGCGGCACGTCGCGGCGCGGGTTCCGGGATTCGGAGGCGGTGACGGCGACGGCCTCGGTGCCGAGGTAGGAGAAGGTGACCACGGTCAGCGCCAGCCACACCGCGCCGATGCCGTTGGGCAGGAACCCGTCGTGCTCGGTCAGCGCGCCCACGCCCGTGGCGGGGCGGCCGGGCAGGCCGAACACGATGTAGGTGATGCCCAGCAGCACGAACACGACGATCGTGACGACCTTGATCAGCGCGAACCAGTACTCGAACTCGCCGAAGTACTTCACCGCCGAGGCGTTGATCGCCAGCATCACCACGGAGAACACGACGACGGGCAGCCACAGCGGCAGCTGCGGGTACCAGAACTGCACGTAGAGCCCGGCGGCGACGACCTCGCTGCCGATGTTGACGACCTGCGCGGCCCAGTAGATCCAGCGCTGCACGAACCCGGCGAGCCCGCCGAGGTAGCGCTGCGCGATGGGCCCGAAGCCGCCTGCGTCCGGGTGCACCACGACCATCTCGGCGAGCGCGTAGGCCAGCGCGAGCGCGGCGAACGCGGCCACCGCGTAGGCGATGATCACGGCTGGTCCCGCGATGTTGATGGCGAGCCCGGAGCCGAGGAACAGCCCGGTGCCGATCGCTCCGCCGATCGCGATCATGCCGACCTGACGGCCGCTGAGGTCGCGCCGCAGCCCGCCACCGCTCGGTGAGCCGTCCGGCCCGGTTCCGCCCGCCTGATCCACTCGACGCCTCCTCGCTGTGCGCGCGTTCGCGCGCACAGCACAATACGACGCCGGTATCAGGAGATTTGCGACAGTCTCGTCCGCATCCGCCCGGATCGAGCGGTGATCGGGATCAGCGGGGCAGTTCGAGGGTGATCGGGGTGCTCTCCGCGACGGAGCGGCTCACGGTGCAGTACCGCTCGATGGCGCGTTCCACCGCGTCGAGCAGCTTCGCCCGATCGGCCCCGTCGACGCCGCCGAGATCCACGTCGAACCGCACCGTCACCTCGGAGAACTTGTTCGGGTCCTCGGCCGTCTTGTCCCGGTCGGCGTGCACCGCGATGTCGGCGTCCTGCCCGGCGCGGCGCACCAGGAGGTTCTCGCTGGTGACCGCGGAGCACCCGGCGATCGCCGCCAGCAGCAGCTCGCCCGGCGTGAACGAGCCGGGGGCGCCGTCGCGGCCGATCGCCACCTCGCCACCGCGGCCGTTGGTGGCCGTGAAGGCGTGCTCGCCGGTGCGGTGCACCTCTACCGGAGTACCAGCCATGTTCTTCCCTCTCGCTCGGTGTGCGGCGCCGGGCGCATCTCAGCCGGTGCCGGTGTCCTGGCCGCGGCTGCGGGCGAGGAGGTCCTCCCGAGCGCGGGCCACGCGGGAGCGGACCGTGCCCAGCTCGCAGCCGCTGACCTCCGCGGCCTCCTGGTAGGACAGGCCGAGGACCTGGGTGAGCACGAGGGCTTCCCGCCGATCCGGGGTGAGCGCGTCGAGCAGCACGTTCACCTCGACGAGCTCTTCGAAGCCGCGGCCCGCGCGGCCACCGCTCTCCGCGGCTCGCACCCAGTCGGCGGCGACGGTGCGCGGCCGGGCGCGTTCGGAGCGGATCTGGTCGACGACGACGCGGCGCGCGATGGACAGCAGCCAGGTCCGCGCGGTGGCGGTGCCGCGGAACGTGCGCACCGCCCGCACCGCGCGCAGGTACGTCTCCTGGGCCAGGTCGTCGGCGGCGGGCACTCCGGCGAGGTGGGCGAGGAACCGCCACACGTCGCGCTGGGTGGCCCGGACGAACTCCTCCAGGGCGCGTCGATCACCTTTCCCGGCGGCCAGCGCGAGCTCGGTCACACGAGTGTCTTCGGCCTCCGAGTGCGTCACGGGGCCTGAGAGTAGTCGAAACCCCGCCGGGAACTCCTCCCCCTGCTCGGCCGACAATCTGACCGTGAACTGTGAAAGTTGCCGGAACTCGGTGTCGGCCGTGCTGGACGGGGAGCCGCCGGAGTTCCCCGAAGCCGAGGTCGACGCCCACCTGGAGACGTGCGCGGCCTGCCGGGCGTTCCAGGCGGAGGCGGGCGAGCTGACGCGCCACCTGCGGGTTCGGCTGGTCGCACCCACTCCGGACCTCGCGGGCGCGGTGCTGGCGCGGGTGCCGCGCCGGGACCGGGTGCGCGGCGTGCTGCGCGGTGCGCTGGCGCTCACCGCCACCGTTCAGATCCTGCTCGCGCTGGCCCAGATGGTGGGACTCGTCGGGCTGCACGGGCACGCGGGGCACGGCGGCATGACCGAGCACCTGTTCAACGAGAGCACCGCGTGGAACCTCGCGCTGGGCGTCGGGCTGCTGTGGGCGTCGTGGCGGGACCGCACCGCCGCCGGCGTGCTGCCGGTGCTGAGCGCGTTCGTGGCCGCGCTCGCCGGTTTCTCGGTGCACGACCTGGTCGTCGGCGCCGCGACCGTGGAACGCGTCGCTTCGCACGCCCTGCTGCTGGTCGGCCTGGGCCTGTTGTTCGCGGTGCACCGGCGCGGCGGTGGCGGCCCGGCCCCGGCGGACGCGGGTCACGACGGCGGCTCGGGCTCGGCGGGCGACGGTTCGGCTCCGGAGCTCGCCGCCGACCAGGCGCCGCCGCACCTGCGCCCCACGGCGTACCGCCGGGCGGCGTGAGGGTCAGTCCTGTTCGCCGATGTCCTCGTGCCACAGGCGCGGGTGCTGGGCGATGAACTCCGCCATCGACCGGGCGCACTCGGGGTCGTCGAGCAGCACGATCCGCACGCCGTGCTCGGCGAGCCAGTCGTGCCCGCCGTGGAAGTTGCGGGCCTCGCCGATCACGACGGTGCCGATGCCGAACTGCCGCACGAGTCCGCTGCAGTACCAGCAGGGCGACAGGGTGGTGACCATCGTGGTGTCCGCGTAACCGCGCTGCCTGCCCGCGGCGCGGAACGCGGCGGTCTCCGCGTGCACCGACGGGTCGTCGTCCTGGACCCGCCGGTTCCGCCCCCGCCCGAGCACGGAGCCGTCCGCTCCGATGAGCGCGGCCCCGATAGGGATGCCGCCTTCGGCGGCACCCGCCCGCGCCTCCGCCGCGGCGACCTCCAGCCACCGCCGGTGCTCCCGCTCCACCACGTCCGCTCCCCCTCCGACCTCACCCCGGCGCGAGAGGTCACCGAACTCCCGCCCCAACCCTGATCCCGACGACACCGACCCAACCCGAAGTGACGCTCCGTGCGCGACCCCTGCTTCGGATTTTCACCCGCCGCGAGAAATCGGAGGGCACCAGGGCGAACGCGCCCACGACCGTGGACGTGATCACGTTCCGGGGTGGAGGGCCGCCGGGGTGGGGGTCACACGTCACCCGGGGTGTTCAATTTCGCGAGAAATTGCGGGAGTCGTCCACGGAGCGGGGAATCGTCCTCGGGTCAGGGGACTCGGAGCAGGGCGCAGAACATCGCGTCCGTGCCGTGCAGGTGCGGCCAGAGCTGGACGGTGGGGCCGTCGCCGAGGTCGGGGACGCCGGGGAACGCCTCGCGCGCGTCGAGCAGTTCCGCACCGCTGCGGCGCACCACGTCGGAGATGACGCCGTCGGTCTCCGACAGGTGCGGCGAGCACACGACGTAGGCCACGACACCACCGGAGCGGGCGAGCCCCACGGCCGACAGCAGCAGCGAGCGCTGCAACTTCGCCAGTTCCGCCACGTCCGAGGGCTGCCGCCGCCAGCGGGCCTCCGGACGGCGCCGCAGCGCGCCGAGCCCGGTGCACGGCGCGTCGACGAGCACCCGGTCGTAGCCGGGTTCGAGGCCGGATTCGCGCCCGTCGGCGACGTGCACGGTGACGGCGAGGTCGCGGGTGACCTTGCGGATGAGCTCCGCGCGGTGCTCGGACTGCTCGACCGCGTCGAGCGTGCCGCCGTCGAGGGTGATCAGCGCGCCGAGCAGCCCGGCCTTGCCGCCGGGGCCCGCGCACAGGTCGAGCCAGCGGGTGTCGGAGCCGGTCACCTCGGGCTTGGTGACGGCGAGGGCGGCGAGCTGGCTGCCCTCGTCCTGCACGGCGGCGAAGCCTTCGCGCACCGGTTCCAGGTCGCCGGGGTCGCCGGCGCCCGCCTCCAGGTGCACGCCGTAGGGCGAGTACGGCGCTTCGTCACCGCCGGTGATGGCGGCGAGCTCCTCGTTGCTGATCTCGCCGGGCCGGGCGGCGAGGTGCACGGCGGGCCGGGCGTCGTCGGCGGCGAGCGCGGCGGCGAGGCCGTCGCCGGTGTCGCCGAGCGCGTCGGCGAACGCCTGCGCCACCCAGCGCGGGTGCGCGTGGCGCAGCGCGAGGTGGCCGACGGGGTCGGTGTCGCGGGCGGGCGCGAGCCGGTCGATCCACTCCTGCTCGTCGCGCTCGCTGGCGCGGCGCATGACGGCGTTGGCGAACCCGGCGAGCTTCGACCCCGCCTCGCCGCGCACGATGTCCACTGTGGACGCCACGGCGGCGTGGTCCGGAATCCTGGTGCGCAGCAACTGGTAGACGCCCATTCGCAGCACGTCCAGCGTCACCGGGTCCACTTCGGACACGTCACGGCCGCTGCAGTCCGCGATGACCGCGTCGAGCAGACCGGTGGCGCGGCAGGTGCCGTAGGCGAGCTCGGTGGCCAGCCCCGCGTCCCTGCCGTCGAGCTTGCGCTTGCGCAGCAGGCCCGGCAGCGTCAGGTTCGCGTAGGCGTCGCGCTCGCGGACCGCGCGCAGCGTTTCCAGCGCCGCCATCCGCGCCGGGTCCTGCTCGGGCGGCCGGGCGGGGGTCTTGCCGCGCTGCGGCGGGCGGCTGCCGCGGGGCCGGGACGGGCGGCGGGGACGGTGGTCGTTCACTGCAGACGTTCTCCTTGCTCGATGCGGGTTCCGCGCGCCCAGTCCGTGGCCGCCATGCGTTTCTTGCCCTGCGCCTGCACTTCGCCCAGCGCGACCGCTTCGGTCGCGGTGCCGACGAGCACCCGGCGGCGCTGCACGCTGATCTCGCCGGGAGCGAGGCCGGTCTCCTCGGTGCGCGTCACCGGCCCGAGCTTGAACCGCTCGTCCCGGAACCACGCCCACGAGCCGGGATCCGGCGTCACCGAACGGATCAGCCGGTCCACGGCGAGCGCGGGCGCGGCGAAGTCCGCCTTCGCGTCCTCCGAGGTGACCTTCGGCGCGTAGCTGACGCCCTCGGCGGGCTGCGGTTGCGCCCGCACCGTGCCGTCCTCGATGCCGTCGAGCGTCGCGGCCAGCAGCTTCGCACCGGAGATCGCCAGCCGGTCCAGCAGGTCGCCCGAGGTGTCGGTGTCGCGCACGTCCTCGGTGACCACGCCGTAGACCGGTCCGGCGTCGAGCTCCGGCACCAGGTGGAACGTGGACGCGCCGGTGATCTCGTCGCCGTGCCGGATCGCGGACTGCACCGGCGCCGCGCCGCGCCACGCGGGCAGCAGCGAGAAGTGCAGGTTGACCCAGCCGTGCCGGGGAACGTCGAGCGCCCGCTGCCGCAGCAGCGCCCCGTAGGCCACCACCGGGCAGCAGTCCGGGGCGATTTCCTCCAGCCGTGCCAGGAAGTCCGGGTCCGTGGCGCGCGGCGGCGTGAGGACCTCGATGCCGTGCTCGTCGGCGAGCTCGCCGACCGGTGAGCGCAGCACCTTGCGGCCGCGTCCGGCGCGCGCGTCCGGCCGGGTGATCACGGCCGCGACCTCGTGGCGCTCGGAGTCGATGAGGGCCTGCAACGAAGGCACGGCGGGCGCCGGGGTCCCGGCGAAGACGAGCCGCATGATCAGCGCTTCCCGAACAACGGGTGCGGGCTTTCCTTCACCACGGGGACCTGGCCGTCGAACCAGTCGGCGTGGCGGATCTCGCGCAGCGCGGACTTGCGGGTCTCGGCGTCGAGCCGGTCCACGAACAGCACGCCGTCCAAGTGGTCGGTCTCGTGCTGGATGCACCGCGCCAGCAGGTCGGTGCCCTCGACCTCGACGGGGTCGCCGTGCATGTTCCAGCCGCGCGCCACGACGTGCTGGTGGCGCAGGCAGTCCCAGGTCATGCCGGGGATGGACAGGCAGCCCTCGGGGCCGTCCTGCATCTGCTCGCCGACGACCTCCCAGCCCGGGTTGATCAGGTGGCCTTCGAACCCGTCGCAGCGGTAGGTGAACACGCGCAGCCCCACGCCCAGCTGCGGCGCGGCCAGCCCGGCACCGCCCTGCTCGTGCATCGTGTCCCACAGGTCGCGGACCAGGGTGTGCAGTTCCTTGTCGAAGTCCACGACCTCGTCGGCGCGCGTCCGCAGGACGGGATCGCCGAAGAGTCGGACGGGCTGGACGGTCACGCGGGGCTCCCAGGTCGGGCTCGACGAACTGACCTGCCGAGTCTAGTCGTCGTGCGCTGGGGGCCGTGGAGCCCTTCCTGGTGGGTGCGGTGGCGGAACCTCAGTGGCTTCCTCGCTGCGGGATCTTTTTTCCAAGTGGCTCCGCCACGAGGAAAAAAGCCGTCCTCGCGAGGAATCCACTGAGAACCCGCGGGTGGTCGATCTGCGTGCTGGGTCGCTGCTCAGCGGCTTCGCCGCTGACGGGACACGGGCGCCCTGGAACCACTGGGGCTGCTGGTGTCAGGGCGCCGGGGCGACCACTGCTGCTGAGCCGCCGCCGCGGCGGTGCTTCTCGGCTGCGGCGATCCAGCGGCCGTCGGGGAGCCGTTCCACGCCCGTGGCGGCGCCGATCTCCTCGCTCGGGGTGAACTCGTGGCCCAGTGCGCGCAGCTTGTCGGCCTCGGGTCGCGCGAGGAATCCCGGTTCGGCCTCGGTGGCCGCGGAGTTGCGCTGCGAAGCGCGGGGTTCCGCGATGGCGTCCACGAGGGGCTGTCCGCGGTCCAGCCTGCCGGTGAGCACCTGGAGCACGGTGGTGATGATCGTGGCTCCGCCGGGGCTGCCCGCCGCGAGCAGCGGTCGCCCGTCCTGGAGCACGATCGTCGGGCTGATCGAGCTGCGCGGCCGCTTTCCGGGGCCGGGCAGGTTCGGGTCGGGCTCGCCGGGAGTGGTGGGTTCGAACGAGAAGTCGGTGAGCTCGTTGTTGAGCAGGAATCCGCGGCCTGGCACGGTGATGCCGCTGCCGCCGGTCTGCTCGATCGTCAGCGTGTAGGACACGACGTCACCGTCGGCGTCGGCGACGGTGAGGTGCGTGGTGTTCGGCCCCTCGTAGGGCTCGCCGCCGCGCGCGGGCGCCTGCGGCGCGCACGGCGCGGGGTGGCGCGGGTCGCCCGCCGCGACCGGGGTGGGCAGCACCGCGTCCGGCGTGATCAGGCAGGCGCGGGAGTCGGCGAACTCCTGGCCGGTGAGCTCCTCGGTGGGCACGTCGCCGAACGCGGGGTCGCCGACCCAGCGGTTGCGGTCGGCGAAGCCGATCTTGCTCGCCTCCAGGAACCGGTGCAGGTACTGCGCCTGGTCCAGGTCGCCGAGGTCGGTGCCCTCCAGGATGTTGAGCGCTTCGCCGACGGTGGTGCCGCCGGAGGACGACGGCGCCATCCCGTACACGTCCAGGCCCCGGTACTCGACGTGCGTGGGATCGGGCTCGGCCGTGCGGTAGTCGCGCAGGTCGGCCTCGGTCATGCCGCCGGGGCGCACGGTGCGGCCTGCGGCCGGGTCGACCGGCGGGTTGCGCACGGCCTCGACGACGTCCGCGCCGATCTCACCCCGGTACAGCGGGTCGAGCCCCTCGTCCGCGAAGGTCCGGTAGGTCTCGGCGAGGTCGGGGTTGCGGAACACGGTTCCCGTGGCCGGGGGCTGCCCGCCGGGCAGGAACAGGTCGCGGGTGGCGGGGAACGCGGCGAAGCGCTCCTGGTTGTCGGCGGTCTGCTCGCGGAAGGTGTCGTCGACGACGAACCCGTCGCGGGCCAGCCGTTCGGCGGGGCGCAGCACCTCGCCGAGGTCCTGGCGCCCCCACTTGCGCAGCGCCTCCTGCCAGGTCGCGGGGGTGCCGGGGACTCCGACGCCGAGCCCGCTGGTGATCGCCTCCGCGCCGGGGATGGGCTCGCCGTCCTCCAGGAACATCTCCGGGTGCGCGGCGGCCGGGGCGGTCTCCCGCCCGTCGATGGTGGAGACCTCGCCGGTTTCGGCGTCGTAGTGCACGAAGTAGCCGCCGCCCCCGACTCCCGCGGAGTAGGGCTCGGTGACGCCGAGCGCAGCGGCGACCGCGACGGCGGCGTCGGCGGCCGTTCCGCCGCGGCGCAGCACCTCGATGCCCGCGCGGGTGGCGTCCGGGTCGACGCTGGAGACCGCGCCCCCGTAGCCGACGGCTTCGGCGCTCTTCGGCGGCTGCGGCTGCGCTTGGGCCATCGGCGTGATCAGCGCGCACGAGGTCACCGCCGCGAGCGTGATCCGAACGGGCCTTGCTCCCACCATCGTGTGCCTCCGATCGCCGCGTGCCCGCTACTGTGCCGAGCGCCGGCCCTCGGAACAACACGATCGGCCCATCGTTGGCGGACCGAGATCATCAGTGCCCGGCCCCGCAATGTCACGTTGTGGACGATTTCCGCGATTTCGCGAGAAATTGAATCACCCGTACGGGAGAAACCCCGCACCCCGAAACCGTCACACCCTCTTTGACCAGCATAAACAGTTATCCACAGGGGTGTCCGACACGCCGGGGGTAGTCAATTCCTCGCGAAATTGCAGTGGTGGCCTCTCGGGGGCTGGGGGTCAGGTGAGGTCGGCGAAGCGCTCCACGTCGCGGGAGCGACCGGACACGATGAGGATGTCGCCCTCGTGCAGCCGCGTGTCCTGGGTGGCGTAGGTGAAGTCCTCGCCGGGGCGCTTGATCGCGACGACGGTGACCCCGTACTTGCTGCGCAGCCTGCTCTCCCCCAGCGCGTGCCCGGCGGCCATCGCGGGCGCCCGCGTCTTGACCATCGCGTAGTCGTCCTCGAACTCGATGTAGTCCAGCATCCGGCCGGTGACCAGGTGCGCGACCCGCTCGCCCATGTCGTGCTCGGGCAGCACCACGTGGTGCGCGCCGACCCGTTCGAGGATGCGCCCGTGCTGGCGGCTGACGGCCTTCGCCCAGATGTGGCCGACCTCGAACTCCGCCAGCAGCGAGGTCGTCAGGATGCTGGCCTCCAGGTCGTCCCCGATGGCCACGACGGCGCGGTCGAACTCGGGCACGTCGAGCTGGCGCAGCACCTCCGGGTCGGTGCTGTCGGCGACGGCGGCGTGCGTGACCGAGTCGGAGTACCGCTGCACGACGTCGGGGCGGTTGTCCAGCGCCAGCACGTCGGTGCCGCGTTCGATGAGTTCCATCGCCAGCGAGCCGCCGAACCGGCCGAGGCCGATGACGACTACGCGCGAGGCGTTGGGGCGGGGTTTCCTAGCCGACAATGGGTCGTTCCTCCGGGAGGTCGTAGCGGCGCAGCCGCTCGCGCAGCGCGAGCGCGGAAGCGAGGGTGACGGGCCCGACGCGGCCGGTGAACATCACCACGACCAGGATGAGCTGCCCTGCGACCGGCAGCTCATCGGTGATGCCGGTCGAGAGCCCGGTGCCGAACGCGGAGACCGACTCGAACAGGACCGCGTCCAGGGAGAACGGGGTGAGCACCAGCAGCGCGAGGGTGGCGGTGAAGATCAGGCCGACGCCGCCCAGGACCACCGTCAGCGCCTGCCGGTGCACCTCGCGCGGGAGCTTGCGGTCGGCGATGTGCACGTTCGGCTCACCGCGGATCTCGGCGAGCATCACGAACGCCAGCAGCGCGAAGGTGGTCACCTTGATCCCGCCCGCGGTGCCCGCGCTGCCGCCGCCGATGAACATGAGCACGTTGGTGATCAGCAGCGTGGCCCCGTGCAGTTCGCCGGTGTCGACGCTGTTGAACCCCGCGGTGCGCGGCGACATGCCTTGGAAGAACCCGGCGAGCAGCTTGCCGCCGAACCCGAACCGGCCGAGCGTGCCCGGGTTGTCCCATTCGATGGCGGTGACCGCGATCGTGCCGAGCACGGCGAGCGCGCCGTACGTGCTGAGGGTGATGCGGGTGTGCAGCGTCCAGCGCCGCGCCCGGCCGCGCGCGTGGCGCAGGATTTCGAACAGCACTGGGAATCCGAGTCCGCCGAGCACGAACGCCGCCACGATCGGCAGGCACACCCACGGGTCCGTCGCGTAGCGCATCAGGCTGTCCGAGAACAGCGCGAACCCCGCGTTGTTGAACGCGGACACGGCGTGGAACACGCCCAGGTAGAGCGCGCGCCCCAGCGGCTCGCCGTAGTGCGCGGCGAATCTCGCGGTCAGCGCCAGGGCGGTGAGCGCTTCGACGACGAGGCTCAGCACCACCACGCCGACGAGGACCCTGCGCACCTCGCCGAGCCCGAAGCTCTTGGTCTCGGCCTGCGCGCTGCGCTGCATCCGCAGGCCCAGCCGGCGGGTGACCAGCAGTCCCAGCAGCGAGGCCAGGGTCATGATGCCGAACCCGCCGACCTGGATGAGGCCGAGCACGACGCCTTCGCCGAACGCCGACCAGTGCGCGTGGGTGTCGACGACGACCAGCCCGGTCACGCACACCGCCGAGGTGGCGGTGAACAGCGCCAGGTTCCACGAGGTCGCCGCACCGCTCTCGCCTGCCACCGGCAGCATCAGCAGGACGGTGCCGAGCAGCATCACGCCGCCGAATCCGGCCACGACCAGCCGAGCGGGGTGCCGCGTGCGGGAGCGGTCGGTGCGCCGCAGCGCCGTCCACGCGGTCCGCACCTGGTCCCGCGCGGTCATCCGCATCGCGTCCTCCGAGCGGGCCGCGCGCACGCCTTCCTGGTCACAAGCGCGAGAACCTACCCCGAGCGCCCCCGGCCACCAACTCCGAACCCGACCGGCGGTGACCGCACGCACACGAGCGCCGCGAGCCCTGAGCCCGCGGCGCCCGCCGAACCGGCCGAGGACCGATCCTCACGTCCAAAATCTTGTCAGCGGCGAAGCCGTGCCTGTATGTGCGAAGCACATAGCCCACGTCACAAAGTGGCCTACCCGCGGGTTCTCAGTCGGTCTCTCGCGAGGACAGCTTTTTCCCTCGTGGCGGAGCCACTCGGGAAAAAGATCCCGCAGCGAGAGACCG